>JAFLBG010000015.1 GCA_017303975.1 Bacteroidota bacterium | reverse complement strand
GCGTAAGGAGATTATTGATATGTTGCGTCAGCGCTCTCGTCCGTATTTATTTTCCAATTCGCTTACGCCATCTATTGTTGGTGCTTCCATTGCAGTATTGGATTTGCTTTCTGAAACTACTGCGTTGCGTGATAAAGTAATGAGCAACGCGCTTTATTTTAGAGATGCGATGACAAAGGCTGGATTTAACATTAAACCAGGAATTCATCCAATTGCACCAGTCATGTTATATGATGCCAAGTTAGCACAACAATTTGCCGAAAAATTGCTGGCAGAAGGGATTTATGTAATTGGTTTCTTTTATCCTGTTGTGCCTAAAGAACAAGCACGTATTCGAGTGCAACTTTCAGCAGCTCATGATAAACATCATATAGATAAAGCAATTGCTGCTTTTACTAAAGTGGGTAAGGAGTTGGGGGTAATTCAATAGCAATTCACCTTTTACTATTACTTAAGACGAACGTTAATTTAAACTCATCTAATATATATTCTATTCAAATATGATGAGCTTAGTTTGCTCGTATAATATAAACACCATCAAATTTAAATAATCTAATAACATTATCTTAACATTAAATAATCATTTCGGTAATAATAGCTTTATTATTTTGTCGAAAGTTATTTAAACATCTCTTAAATGTTATCTGTAAAAAAGAAGGTTAATTTAAGGTTAATTGTTTTGGTTGTGGTGCTTTTTGTATTTGCAATAAAGGCTCATGGAGCTAAGGACTCCTTGCTTTTAAAGTCGGACGAAAAGAAAAAGAGTTGGTATGAGTTAATTTCTTTACGAGGATACGCACAAATTAGATACAATAGATTATTTGAAACGAACGAAAAACTAAAATGCGAACAGTGTGATAAATCTTGGGGGGAAAATGGTGGTGTGTTTTTGAGAAGAGCACGTCTAATATTTAGTGGAAATGTACACGATAGAGTATATATTTACATACAGCCGGATTTGGTGGTATCGGCTAGCTCAACCAACCTACATTTTTTACAACTGAGAGATTTGTATTTTGATTTAGCGTTAGATAAGAAAAAGCAATACCGGATCAGAATTGGTCAGAGCAAGGTGCCCTATGGCTTTGAAAACATGCAGTCAAGCCAAAACCGAATATCTTTTGATAGAGCCGATCCAACGAATAGTGCTGTTGCAAACGAGAGAGACTTGGGTGTTTTCTTTTATTTTGCGCCTCAAAAAATTAGAGAGCGCTTTGCTGATTTGGTGACTAGTGGCTTAAAGGGTTCAGGAGATTATGGCGTATTTGCAATAGGAGCATACAACGGACAAACTGCAAATAAAGCAGAAGCTAATAATGAACTGCATGTTGTAGCTAGATTAACATATCCGTTTCAGTTTAGCAATGGTCAAATAATCGAGCCTGGTATACAGGCTTACAAAGGAAAATATGTTGTTACAAGTGAAAATCGGAGTGTAAAAGTAAAAGGTGCATCCGGATTTTCCTATGCCGATGAGCGAGTGGCTGCAAGTTTTGTATTGTATCCTAAACCTTTTGGAATTCAAGCAGAATACAATATTGGTAGAGGCCCTCAGTTTTCTAATTTAACAGATTCTATCGAAACTAAATCATTGGAGGGTGGGTATTTAACTGCTATTTATAGGTTGAAATTAAAGAAACAGCTTCTTTTTCCTTTTGTAAAGTATCAGTATTATAAGGGAGGAAAAAAACATGAACTAGATGCTAGGAGCTATAAGGTTTATGAAACAGAAATGGGTTTGGAGTGGCAGCCGCATAAAAATTTTGAATTAACAACTAGTTATGTTTTTTCGGATAGACGGTTTGAGGATATGACAACCCAAAATAACTGGCAAAAAGGCAAATTAATGAGAATTCAAGCACAATTTAATTTTTGATCCTTAGGATTAAATTAATATTAACTTAACTTAATGCAAATATAAACAGGGTTACTTAGCGGCTCAAAATATACATACAATGACAACAGAGCCAAAACAAAAATCGATAAAAAAAAGTAGAACTATGAAACTTAACAACATTATTCAATTATTTATTCCACAGGATAGAGTGTTTTTCGAACTTTTTGCCAAGGCTACTGGTAATTTAGTGGAAATGTCGAGTGTTTTGAATAAAATGGTTATTACACCATATGGAGATACAAGAAAAGATTTAATCCGAGAAATTGAGCGACTTGAGCATGTAGGAGACAATATTGCACACGAAATATTTAACGAACTAAGTACAAATTTTATCACACCGTTTGATAGAGAAGATATACATGCATTGGGTTCTTCTATTGATGATATTTTAGATTTTATTCATGGTTCTGCGAAAAGAATTGATTTGTATAAAATCGAACAGATACCTGATTCAGTTGTGAAACTGGCAGAACTTATTGATAAATCTGCGCATGAGTTACATAATGCGTTGTCTGAGTTAAAACACAAGAAAAATGTGCATAAAATTAAAGAAGCTTGTGTGCGTATAAATAGTATTGAGAATCACGCAGATGATGTATTTAATATGGCAATAGCTAATTTATTCGAAACAGAAAAGGATGCTGTACTTATAATTAAATTAAAAGAAATACTGTCTGCGCTAGAAACAGCGACCGATAAGTGCGAGGACGCGGCAAATGTTTTAGAATCAATTATTGTAAAGCACGCATAATAGTTTAGTTTTAATAAAATTCACTCAAGCGGTAGTTAACGTTTATGACAACACTTTTGATAATTGTAATTATTCTAGCCATAATTTTTGACTTTATAAATGGGTTTCACGATGCGGCAAACTCAATTGCCACTGTTGTATCAACAAAAGTGTTAACACCTCTTGTCGCAGTAATTTGGGCAGCTTCATTTAATTTTATAGCCTACTGGATTTTTGAGTTAAAAGTTGCGGATACTGTTTCAAAGACTGTATTTGCCGAGTTTGTTACACTTCCGGTTGTTTGTGCCGGATTAATTGCGGCCATTATTTGGAATTTATTTACCTGGTGGAAGGGCATCCCGTCTAGTTCTTCTCATACACTTATTGGTGGGTTTGCAGGTGCCGGAATAGCTAATGCCGGTGGGTTTGAAGCAATTCATTGGGCCAAAGTTATGCCTACCGTTTACTTTATTGTACTAGCACCAATCATTGGAATGCTCATGTCTATTATTGTCCACATGATAACTATGAATATTTGCAGAAGAGCAAATCCGTCTAAAGTAGATTCCATTTTTAGAAGATTGCAGCTTGCTTCTTCTGCTGCATACAGTTTGGGACATGGAGGCAACGATGCACAAAAAGTAATTGGAATTATTGCAGCGGCACTTGTAGCAGCCGGACAAATAGAAGATATTAAGCATATTCCAAGTTGGGTGCCTTTTGTTTGTTATACATCTATTGCAATGGGTACAATGTTTGGTGGTTGGCGAATCGTAAAAACAATGGGGCAAAAAGTTACAAAGCTTACTCCGTTCGAAGGATTTAGTGCAGAAACCGCAGGTGCATTAACGTTATTTGCAACACAACATTTCAAAATTCCCGTTAGTACTACGCATACAATTACAGGATCTATAGTAGGGGTGGGTGTTACAAAGCGAATATCTGCTGTAAGATGGGGTGTTACAATTAGCCTTATTTGGGCATGGGTGCTTACAATACCTGTTTCTGCGGGACTTGCGGCTATTATGTTTTTTATAGTAAATCAATTCGCAAAATAAAAATCATACTAGGTTCGTTATTGTATTCCTATTTCTAAATACTTTCTGTAATTTAGAAATCTACGTGCTACACTCCAATTTAAATGGATAATTCTCAAACCAAAATTATACTTCTAGAAGAAGGAGATAGTTTGTATCAAATGATCAGCAGACATCTTGTTGCAGAGGAAATAAGTTTGCTGCAATCAAAAAAAATTGCAAGCGCAGTAACTTTTATTATGGAAAATAAATCCATTGGAGTAGTTGTTGTATCTAATATTAATAATAACAATAAAGGTTTTGAGTGGTGTATTCAATTAAAAAAAGTGAATGTAAGTATTCCAATACTATTGGTAGGAAATACGTTGGAGGAAGATGTTCAAATGGAGGCATATGCTGCCGGTGCAGACGATTACACCAATGTACCTGTAAATGAATTGTTGTTGGTTTATAAAATAAAGTCGCTACTCAATAGGCATGTTTACAACAATAATCTTCCTTCTTCTGACGAAAAGAATTTAATTCAAATAGATAAAGAGAGATTTGTTGCCATTCAAAATGGTAAAGAAGTATTTCTTCCTAAAAAGGAGTTTGCGTTATTGTCTCTATTGTTATCAAAGCCCGGAAAAGTTTTTTACCGCGAAACGATACTGGATGTAGTATGGGGAGGAGAAATATTTGTTGGTGATAGAACAATTGATGTTCACATCAGAAAATTGAGAAAACGCCTAGGTGATAATTGTATCACAACCATCAAAGGTATAGGCTATAAGCTAAATACGGGAAGTGCTAAATAATATTTCTACCTACAGCTTTTGCAATAGGCGCAAATGTGTTGTACATCGCTGTAAATTCATCAAAGTTTAATTGTTGAGAAGCATCCGATTTTGCAACAGCCGGATTGGGATGCGTTTCTATTAGCAATCCATCTACACCCATTGCTACTGCAGCTCTTGATAAATCTGCAACACCATACGCATAGCCAATAGCATGACTTGGGTCAACTACAATTGGAAGATTTACGTACTCTTTTAAGTAGGCAACACCGCATAAGTCAAGGGTAAAACGTGTTTTGGTTTCGAAGGTGCGAATTCCTCTTTCGCACAGTATTACATTGTTATTTCCTCCGGAAAGCACAAACTCAGCTGCTTGCACAAACTCTTGAAGTGTTGAGCCAAAGCCTCGTTTGATAAGTACTGTTTTGTTAGTTTTAGAACATGCACGTAGAATTCCGTGATCATACATCGCCTTGGCTCCGACCTGAATGATATCAGCATATTCAAGAATCTCGCTTGTATGTGTTGAGTCTTTTATTTCACTAATAATTTTTAATCCATACTTGCTACGCATTTTGTCAAGCAGTTTCAAGCCTTCTAGTCCAAGCCCCTGAAAAGTGTAAGGTGAAGTGCGCGGTTTAAAGCAGCCTGCACGCAATACTTTCACTCCCATTTTAACACATAGTTGAGCTGCTTGTTCTATTTGCTCTTCCGATTCCACAGAGCACGGTCCTGTTATAACCAGCGTGTTATTTGTTTTTCCGCCAATTGCTATATTTTCCGAAATTTTTATTTCTCTTGTTTCCTGAATGTAGCTTCTGCTAGCCAGTTGAATATCATCATTAAAAGCCCATGATGCATCTACTAAATCAGCTATTTTTTCGTCAACAACTTTTAGTTTAGATGGGGTTACCAAAACGTTATTGGTGCTGCCATTCTTAACAATAAAGGCACTTAGCTCTTTTGCAATTTCTGTTGCTTTTTGATCAGTAACAGTATTTTTTAGTTTAATTATCATATAAATAAGTTTCGAGTTTCTTGTGTCGAATAATTTTAAAATTCTTAATTCTGCATTTTTAATTCATAATTCCGAGCGAAGCTCGGCTTATTCTCCTTTAATTAAATTCGTAAATGTAATTGCTCCGGACAGCCTTTCTTTCCTGTCAACTACAGGCAAGTACAAAATATTATTTTTTGTGTTTTTTATAAATTCAATCATATCAGAAATACTAAAATCATCATACACCTTTATAGGATTTTTGTTTAGTAGGTCATTTACATCAATTGAATTTACGTTATTTATTTTTTTTATCAATGCCTTTCTAACATCTGCATTGCTTATTAATCCTTCAAATTTATTTTCGCCTACAATAAGTGTAAAGCCTAAATTGTACTTATCAATACTTTTTAGAATATTAACAAACGAAGCATCTGTAATGTTCAGTACAGGCAATTCGCTAATGGGCATCATCATATCGCTTACGTGCAGTGTGTTTGGGATATAGTTAGAATTTCTCATATTGTGCAGCGCACCGCCTATTACATCGGCATTTACCAAGTAAGAGCCCGAAACACTTGAATACACGCCCATGTTACGAAGTATGAAGGAAATATCTGCATTAACACCCCCATCTACATGTATTTTTTTGTCAGGATATTTTAATTTGAACTCGCGTATTTTTTTGAAATTTTCTCGATTAAATTCGCCACCACTTTGCCCGGGAGTGGTAGTCATAAAAAGTATAAAATCGCAAAATGATGCGTATTCATCAAAAGCTGTTATAGAGGTGTTGGATGTAATTGCTAATCCCAGTTTTGTGCTCTCGAATCCTGATAAATCAATGTGTTTGGGCAGGTTCTCGTATTGAATTGTCAGTAATTCGACCTTCAATTGCTTTACTTTTTCGAAGTACTGCTCCGGATTATTGGAGATTATATGCAAGTCAATTGGTGTAGTACTAGCCTCTTTTATTTTTTTTATGTCATCAAAAACTAAGGGAGAATCGTTGCAGTCAATATGAAAATAATCAACCTTGTGAGTATCTAGTTCACGAACCAGTTCAAGTAGGTTTTTGGTTTTGTTGGAATAGACAGACGCAGATATTTTCATAGCACATATAAAGGTAGTTATTTTGCTTGTATAGTGGAAAAGTATATGCAAATTAGATAAGTGTTATTTGGCTGAATTTTTATAGTTTTATGGAAGACCATTTTTTGGAAGTAACACTTAAATTAATAAAGTTATTCCTACATGTTTTAGGAAGTAAGGTTCAGTGCAATAATGATAAATACAAGAAAAAACTACACCTTATTTATTCTCGACTTCCTGTTCTGGATTTTTCTCTTTTCATTCTTTAGAGCAGTATTTTTAGTATATAATTTAAGTGAATTGCAAGATGTTCCAGCTACTCAATTGATACTTGCTTTTTACCATGGCTTGGGATTGGACGTTTCCATGGCATCTTATTTTATTGCAATTCCATTTTTGTGCTACTTATTTGTTGGTTTTATACCAAGTGTCAAAGTCTTACGGGTCAAGAATATTTTCACATTGGTGTTGATTAGTTTGGTGGTAATTATCTCTGTTGCCGAGCTTGAAATATACAACGAGTGGGGGATGAAAATGAATATCAAAGCGTTCAAATTCTTGAATGACCCTAAGCAGATTTTTGAAACCACTCGACCTGTATTCTTTTGGGGAGGATTATCGGTAATAGCTGTGCTTACTTTTTGCTTGTACAAGTATGTTTATTTAAAATTCGTTGCTGCGCAAAATGGCATCACAAAAAATAATCTTTTTGAAAATATACTTTTTATTCTCATCACCCCCATTTTGCTGGTACTTGGAATTAGAGGAGGAGTGCAGCAAATTCCGATACAACAAAGCGATGCTTATTTTTCTAATAAGAATATCTTGAATTTGGCTGCCGTAAATAGTACGTGGAATTTGTTTCAAAGTGTATGGGAAAATACCGGGGCAATAGAAGGAAATCCTTACCATTATTATGATTTGGAGGATGCAAAGAAAGAAGTTGCACGAATAAACTATGTCGAGAAAGACACGACCATAAAAATTATTGATAGTGTAAAGCCTAATATTGTGCTTTGTATTTTAGAGGGTTGGTCGGCCGATTTGGTTAAAAGCACTGGTGGCTACGAAGGTGTAACTCCTAATTTCGAAAAATTAATTTCCGAAGGAATTCTGTTCAATAATTTATATGCGAGTGCGTCTTTATCCGACCAAGGCATAGGTTGTATATTTACCGGATTTCCTGCACAACCCAATAATTCTGTTGTTGCACAACCTGCAAAATATGCTTCGGTACCAACAATCATCAAAGAATTTAAAAAAGCCAATTACCAAACATCTTTTTTATTTGGCGGTGATTTAGATTACGCCAACATAAAGGCTTTTCTTTATTATCAGGGAATTGATAAGGTACAAGATGAAGCCTATTTTGATGCTGCTGTTCCAAGAGCAAGATTAGGAATACACGATGAATACTTATATGCGAAGCAATTGAATGAGTTGAAAAACACAGCGCAGCCTTTTTTTGCAACACTATTTACAGGCAGCACACACTCTCCATACGATATACCAATGGGAGATAGTATTACCTGGGGTGGTGATGAACGAGAATATTTGAATTCGGCTTTTTATGCAGATAAGCAGATGTATAAGTTTATTCAAGAGGCAAAAAAACAACCTTGGTATTCCAATACGTTGTTTGTGTTTATTTCCGACCATAGTCATATCACACCACATAAATATGCGTTTAACCAGCCCGAGTATAGAAAAATCCCTATGTTATTTTATGGAGAGGTGTTGAAGCCAGAACATAGGGGTACAAAGTACACTAAGCTCGCTTCTCAAATTGATTTGCCTGTTACGTTGCTTAAACAGCTAGATTTTAACACTAGCCCATACGACAAGTGGAGCAAAAATTTGTTTAATCCATATAGTCCGGAGTTTGCCTATTATGAAGCAACCGATGGTTTTGGTTGGTTAAGACCCAATCACTCTTATGTATTGGTGCATTCTCAAAATAGAGAGGAGTATCTTAAATTTTTATCGGAGGAACAAAAGAAAATCATAGAGAAAGAAGGCAAATCATACATGCAACTTGTATTCGAAGAATTTTTAAATTTTTAAACGATATTTATTTTAAAAAATAGTGAGTGTATTGTTAATACTTGAATTATGACAAAAAAAATTTTAATTGCCCTCCCCTTAGCCCTACTAGTTATTGTTGGAGGATTGTTTTTTTCTAAATACCAATCCTCTAATGGTGCTGGTTCATCACAGCAAAAACAAAATTTTAGTAGTTATATACTAGCCTACACATGGTCTCATATTTCTGTAGAATCAACTATTAGAATTGTATTGGCGAATCCTACCCAAGCAGAGGTGGAGATTGGAGTGCCTGTTAAAGAACGGTTGTTTGAGTTTGCGCCATCCATTGAAGGAGAGGCCGTTTGGTTAGATTCTAAAACTATTGAGTTTAAACCCAAGTATAAATTAGAACCGGATAAATTATATCGAGCTTCCTTTTATCTTTCTAAAGTGCTTGATGTGCCTAGCGAGTACGAAAGATTTGATTTTACTTTCAATACATTGAAACAATCTTTTTCGGTAGATGTTCAGAATGTTACATCTGTTGAGCGCGAAGGTGATCTTTCGTACGAAGTGTCCGGAGCGCTTGATTTTGCTGATGTGGTAGATAGTGGTTTGGTAGAGAGAATTTTAACTGCAAAGTTAGATGAAGTGAATATGCCAATATATTTTTTACGAAAAGGAACTAAGGAGTTTCAGTTTATTGTAAAAGATATTAAGCCTGCTGATGTTGCAAAACAATTAGTTATTAGTTGGACTGGTGCTGATTATAATATTGATGGTAGTGGTACAAAAGAAATAACAATTCCTTGCTTTTCTTGCTTGGAGTTAATGAATTTGAAGGTTGTCAACGAACCTGAACAATATATTTCTCTGCAATTTTCTAAAGCAATATTGCCAGACCAAGAGTTAAGTGGGTTGGTAACACTCACAAATGCTACTAATTTGAAATTTAGTGTTGATAATAATGAAGTAAAAGTTTTTCCTTCTGCACCGCTTATTGGTGAGCAAACGTTGCAGCTAAATGTTGGTATTGCAAGTGTAGGTGGCCTTAAGCTTTTAAAGCAATATACATATTCGGTAGTATTCGAAGATATTAAACCTCAAGTAAGTTTTGTTGGAAAAGGGACTATTTTGCCCACTACCAATGGAATGTACATGCCATTTAATGCTGTAAACCTGAAGGCGGTAGATGTAAAGGTTATTAAAATTTATGAAAACAACATTCTTCAGTTTCTTCAAGTTAATACGTTGGACGGAAACAATGAATTGTATAGAGTTGGAAAGACGATTCTAAAAAAGACGATTCCTCTTTCGTATAAGTCTGCAAAGGATTTAAAGCAATGGCAGCTCTATCACTTAGATTTAACAAGCTTGATAAAGATAGAGCCGGGAGCAATTTATAAAGTGTACCTCGATTTTAAGAAAGAGTATTCCCTTTACAATTGCGGTTCTGTAAACAATACCACCGTAGAAGATTTATCGCTTAAAACAGTTGAGGATGATATTGAAGACGAGGAGGCTGAGTATACCTATTACAGCGATTATGGAGATGAAGGGTATTATGAGTACGATGAAGAGTACGATTATAGCTTGCGAGGAGACCCTTGTAGCAAAGAGTACTACCGCTTTAAATCAGCAGTAAGTAGAAGTATTTTAGCTTCCGATATAGGGATAATTGCAAAAAAATCAGAAGATGGTTCGATAAACGTAGCGCTTACTGATTTGAAAACTATCGACCCATTGATTGGTTGCGCAATTGAATTATATGATTTTCAGCAACAGCTTATAGGCAAGGCTGTTACTAACGAACAAGGCTTTGCAACTATATTTTCTACAAAAAAGCCATTTGCAGTTGTTGCAAAGAATGGAACACAACGAGGTTATTTAAAATTAGAAGATGGTGCATCTTTGTCTATGAGTATGTTCGATGTGTCTGGAGAGCAAGTAGATAGAGGCATGAAAGGATTTGTGTATACGGAACGAGGAATTTGGCGACCTGGCGATAGCATATTTTTGGGTTTTGTTTTAGAAAATAAAGTAAATGAACTTCCTTCTAATTATCCGGTAACATTGGAGTTGATAAATCCTCGCGGTCAACAGATTAAACGATTGGTAAATTCCGAGCCTGTAAATGGATTTTATAAATTTGCATTTTCTACCTCTAAAGATGCGCCAACAGGTAATTATACGGCTAACATTGCAGCCGGGAAAGCTGTTTTTACAAAGTCGCTAAAAGTAGAAACGATAATGCCCAATAGGCTTAAAATCAATGTTAAATTTGAAAAAGAATTAATCTCCGCGAGTAAAGAAAACGATGCGCACCTGAAAGTGAATTGGCTGCACGGTGCTCCTGCAAAAAATTTGACTACTAAAATTGATGCGTACTATTCGCCAAACGAGAATTATTTTTCAGATACCTACAAAGGATTTGCGTTTACTAATCCAACATCTAATTTTTATTCAGAGAGCGAGTTGGTTTATGAAGGAAAGACAGATGCCGATGGAGAGGCTATTGTAATGCCTGATTTTTCTGCTAATACAAGTGCACCCGGTATTTTGAATAGTCATTTTACAGTTCGTGTTTTTGAAGAAGGAGGCGCATTCAGTATTGATAAATTTACAGCACCTTTTTCGCCTTATACACATTATGTGGGTGTTAAAATTCCGCAAACAACTAATTATTCTCAAACACTGGTTACAGATACCAATCACGTAATTGATATTGTTTCTGTTTCAGAAAATAAAATTCCAATTTCAAGAGACTTAAGTATTAGTATGTATAAGTTAAACTGGCGTTGGTGGTGGAATAGCTATGAAGGCGAGTTGGCAAATTTTGCAGATAAAACGTACAACCAGTTGTATTTAAGTAAAAAAATTACAACAACCCCAAATGGAAAATCTACATTAACTGTAAATATTCCAAAGAATGATTGGGGTAGATATCTTTTATTGGTACAGGACGAAAAGAGCGGTCATGTAAGCGGGAAAATAATATATTTTGATTGGCCATCGTGGTATGGTCGAACAGACAAAGGCACAGAAGGTGCTACAATGCTTGCTTTTACAAGCGACAAGGAAAAGTATAATGTAAATGATGATGTTACATTAAATATTCCTTCAACAGAAAAAGGAAGAGCGTTGCTATCTATCGAAACTGGCTCGAAAATTATTAAGCAAGAATGGATACAAACAACCAAAGGCACTACACGTTATACGTTTAAGGCAACTGAAGAAATGGCTCCCAATATATACGCATTTGTTTCATTGGTACAGCCACATGCACAACTCAATAACGATTTGCCAATTAGAATGTATGGGGTATTGCCTATAGAAGTTCACAACCCCGAAACGCATTTGAGCCCTTTGCTCGAAACAATAGATGTTTGGACACCTGAAGCAAAAACCTCCATTACTATTAGTGAAAAAGACGGGAAAGATATGGCTTATACGCTAGCCGTAGTGGACGAGGGATTGCTCGATTTAACTCGTTTTAAAACTCCTGATCCGTGGAATTATTTTTATGCACGAGAAGCATTGGGTGTTAAAACTTGGGATTTATATGATATGGTAATCGGTTCGTATGGTGCTGCTGTTGAAAGGCTATTGGCTATTGGTGGAGATGATGCCATAAACAAAAAAGGTAGTTCGAAGGCAAATCGATTTAAGCCAATGGTAAAATACATTGGTCCTTTTTATTTAAAGAAAGGCGAAAAAAGGAAACATGAATTTATGTTGCCTCCTTATGTAGGCTCTGTTCGTATCATGGCAATTGCCGGAAAAGACGGTGCCTACGGCAATGCCGAGAAAACCGTTCCTGTTCGTAAACCGTTGATGTTATTGGCTACACTGCCCAGAGTGCTTGGTCCTGAAGAGGAAGTAGATTTGCCGGTTACCATTTTTGCAATGGATAAAAAGGTGAAAAATGTTAGTGTTAAGATTACACTAAGTAAAGAATTTTCTGCTGTTGATAATGTTTCTAAAGCAATTGTATTTAATGAAGTAGGGGATAAGGTTATTAATTTTAAATTGAAAGTAAAACCTGGTATTGGCGTTGGAAAGGTAGCTGTTGTAGCACAAAGTGGCACCGAGATTGCAAAGCAAGAAATTGAGATTGATATTCGGAATCCGAATCAACCTACTTCCGAAATAATAGAAGCAATTATTGAACCGCAGAAATCGTGGACAAAAGATTTTCAGTTAGTTGGAATGCCTGGTACCAATAGTTCTATGCTGGAGGTTTCGTCAATACCGCCCATTAATTTGCAAGAACGATTAAGTTATTTGGTGAGCTATCCTCATGGATGTATTGAGCAGACAACTTCTTCGGCTTTTCCTCAGTTATACCTGAGTGGTTTAGTAGAGCTTACAGATAATTTAAAGAATCAGATTGATAGAAATATTGCTGCATCTATTGAGCGAATTAAATTGTTTCAAACAAGTGCCGGAGGTTTTGCTTATTGGCCGGGAGAAACTCTTTCTGATGATTGGGGTACAAGCTATGCCGGTCATTATTTATTGGAAGCCAAATCAAAAGGATATACGGTATCAAAACACATGTTAGAGAATTGGAAAAAATTTCAACAGCAAACAGCTCTAAATTGGTCGGATAGAGCAACTTCTGACTATTACTACCATAATACAGATTTGGCTCAAGCATATCGTTTATATACGTTGGCTTTGGCACAAAGTCCCGAGTTGAGTGCTATGAACAGATTAAAGGAAAAAATGAATTTGAGCATATCTGCCAAATGGACTTTAGCTGCTGCTTATGCTCTGATTGGACAAAGAGAAACAGCTAGCAAATTGATAACTCAATTAACTACCAGTGTGGCTCCTTACGCATATGCCGATTATACATATGGCTCTGCATTGCGCGATGAATCTATAATTGTAGAAGCTTTGTTGTTAACAGGTCAAAAAGTAAAGGCAGCGGATGTAGTTAAAAGGATTTCGGGTTCGTTGAATAGCAAGGAATGGTATAGTACACAAACTACCGCATTTGGCTTGTATGCTATTTCTAAGTACTATCTTGGAGAAGCTTTAAGTAAGGGTAATCTGACATGTAGTTATAGTTTGAATGGGGGGGCAACAAGAAGTGCTACAACTATAAAAAGTATTTACCAAGATAAATTAGTTATAAGAGAGTCTGCTAATCAAAAACTTCAATTTAAAAATACTACATCCGCAGTATTGTTTGTAAAGCTTATAAATACAGGTATTCCAAATGTTGGAAAAGCAATTGATGTAAACAACAACTTGAACATGACAATCAAATATACCTCTATGGATGGTAAATCAATTGATGTGTCTAGCTTAGAGCAGGGTACAGATTTTATTGCAGAAGTATCCGTAACAAATCCCGGACTAAAAGAGGCATACAGAAACTTAGCTCTTAATCAAGTATTCCCTTCCGGTTGGGAGATACTCAATACGCGAGCTTTTGATTTACCAACAACAGTAAAATCTGCTATCCCTACTTATCAGGATATTCGGGATGATAGAGTATATACTTATTTTGAGTTGAACAAGAATGAAACCAAAACATTTAGAGTTGTTTTAAATGCGGCTTATACGGGTAAGTTTTATTTGCCTAATACCAATGCCGAGGCTATGTATGATAAATCTATAAGCAATACAAAGCCCGGAAGATGGGTGGTTGTAAAAAGCGCAGCTCCTAATTCTTAATAGTTGTGGGTTACAATAAACTATTCAACTTATAGTGTTGAATAAATGGCAAAAGTATCTGGATTTTGATATTTGTTTTTCGTAAATTGACTAGTGGCATATTTTTGTCTATTTGTATTGCCATTGGAATTGGTTTAAGTTGTTTAATTTATGTATCGAGGGTTTAAGATAGTAATTTTAGTAGTTGCACTTTTTGTTCTTATTAAGAGCAATGTTCGTGCCCATTCTGTGCAAGTAGGTTATTGTATAAGCTGTACCGGAGATTTGCGCTTATACGTAGAGCATTGGCATAACGCAGAAGATCCATCTTCTACAACTATGACATTAGAACTTACAGTAAATGGAAATACTACCAATATAACCGGATCTCCAGCAGGAAGTTTGATTGATGTTGCTTTTGCTGATTTGCCAGCATGTTCTACACCACTAACAGTTTTTGCTAACTGCAATGATGCAAATACCTATAACGATTGGGTGATTTATGATTTCCCAAATGTTCCTTGCGGAGTTCCCTTGTCTTTTAAGATAATTTCAGGAAATACTGCCTTTACGGAGGATGGTTGCGGGATGTATCCAGCTACCGTAAATTTCACAAAATCTTGTGCAACTGCACCACCAACTTTATCTTTGGCAAGCCAAACAGTTTGTGGTGGTAGCTCTTTCGCTGCTACTAACTTTCCTGTTGGAACAGGTATAACATATAATTGGGCAAATGATAATACCTCTATCGGTTTAGGTGCAAGTGGTACCGGTGATATCCCCGGCTTTGTAGCTTCCAATGTCCCAGCTACAGCTGTTTCAACGGTTACTGTGACATTTGGCTGTTTCGATACTACATTTAATTTAACAGTTAAACCTTCGCCCATTGTTACTGTTCCTGCCGATATAGAAGTGTGTAACAACGATAATATTCCTGCAACTAATTTTGTAAGTGCGCCTGCAGGTGGTACCTTTTCTTGGACAAATGATAATACCGCAATCGGTTTAGGAGCCTCCGGTACAGGGAATATACCTTCGTTTACAGCCGTCAATACTACCTCTGCTCCAATTGTTTCTGTTGTGTCAGTAACATCTGTTTTTGATGGATGTACTGGCCCACCCGCTACCTATAATATTACGGTTAATCCTACTCCAACTGTAAATGTGCCTTCTAATATATTAGTGTGTGATGGAGACAATATTTCAGCAACTAATTTTACAAGTATACCTGCTGGCGGTACTTTTACTTGGACAAATTCGAATGTATCTATTGGCTTAGCAGCAAGCGGTTCGGGTGATATAACCTCTTTTGCTGCTGTTAATGGAGGTTCTAGTTCTGTGACTTCTGCTATAACAGTAATTCCTGAAGTGGCTGGTTGTGTTGGAACTCCGGCTGTTTATGCTATTAATGTCAATGCGTTAGCTTCTGCCAATGCAGGTGTAAATACGTTTGTATGCCCTTATACTTCTATTCAGTTGGCGGGATCTGTTGGTGGTTCGGCTACAACCGGCAGTTGGAGCGGTGGTACAGGTACGTATGTTCCTAGTAGCAGCGCTTTAAATGCAATTTACACTCCGAGCTCCGCTGAGTATTTAGCAGGTTCTGTAACACTTACATTAACAACAGACGACCCAGTTGGCCCTTGTGGTGCAGTTTCTGATGATATCACCTATTCTTTTTATCCAAATCCTGTTGTGAATTTTAATGCTGATGTTACAAGCGGCTGTCCTTTGCATTGTGTAAATTTTACCGATTTTACAGTTATTGCAGGAGATGGCAGCAGTATCACAACTTGGAATTGGGATTTTGGAGATGGCTCCGTTGAAACCATTCCCAACCCTAATCACTGTTACACCCAGTCGGGTTTTTATGATGTAGCGTTAACAGCAACTTCTAATAATGGATGTTCGGCTACATCTACCGTAAATCAAATGATAGAAGTGTTTCCCAAGCCAACAGCCGAGTTTGGCGCATCTCCTAATCCGGCAACAATTCTAAATTCGTTGGTTGGTTTTACAAATCAATCATCGTCCGATGTAAATTATTGGGCGTATTATTTTGGAGATGGAGATTCGCTAGTGCCAAGTATTCCGAATGTGCAGCACACATACCCAACGGAACAAACAAGCACATATACAGCGTCTTTAATTGTTCAGAATTCTTATGGCTGCTACGATACAGTAGCGCATGATATTATCATTGGACCAGATTTTATTTTCTATATCCCAAATAGCTTTTCGCCTAACGGAGATGGGATTAACGATTTTTTTAATGGATTGGCTATTGGATGCAATGAGTATCAATTATGGATTTATGATAGATGGGGAGTGCAAATATACACTACCGGAAAGGTTGCTTCCTCTGATGTTGCAACACCCTGGAATGGTAAAGCAAATGGGGGAAGTGATTTAGCTCAAATTGATGTGTATATTTGGAAGGTTCAAATTACCGATGTGTTTGGCAAAAAACACAACTACAACGGACACGTTAGTCTTATACGATAGTGGTTTTTAGCCCATGTTGGTTTTATCAGTTAACTATATATGAGTAAGACCGAAAATGACCATAGTTAGAAGATTTAATTCAAAAGTTAAGGTGTAAAATGTATGTTTTAACAGTTATTTTAAGCTAATTTAGATTAAAACAAAATAATTTTAACAATTTACGTTGTGCTTTATATTGATTTTAATATATCTTTGGGAATATGGCTACAGGTAATGTAAAAGCAACTTATATAAATAATAACAAACGAATAGAGATTACTCTAACAGTCTATTCTTGGGAAGAAAATGGAATATTATATATGTACTCCCCTGCATTAGATTTAACTGGTTACGGAACTTCAAAAAAAGAAGCTGATCAAAGCTTTAAAATTACACTAGGAGAATTTATAAAGTATACACACAACAAAAAAACTATTTTTGAGGAGCTAGAACGATTAGGTTGGACTGTAAATCGTAAAAAGAAAAGAGTAAATGCTCCTACAAAAGAAGAGCTTCTCCAAGATAATGAAGTATTTAGGAAGTTATCCAACAAGAAGAATATTAAGCACTACAATCAGCCTATTGCCATTCCTGTTTAATGTCTTCAAAACAACTTAAAAATATAAGCATTTCTAAGTTTCAATCTTTTTTAGAGTTAGTCCATTGTAAATATGTGAAAACTTCAGGTGGGCATGAAAAATGGACTAGGTCAGATTTGTTAAGACCTATTATATTTCAAACACACATAGATCCAATTCCTGAATTTATTATTCAAAATAATTTAAGAGTGTTAGGATATAAAAAGCAACACTTTTTTGAAATTTTGGAAGGTAAAGTTGAGGTTTCTAAAAAAGGGGATAAAATGTATGTTTTAACATATACCAAATAATATCTTCAGCCCCTATTATTATTATCACTAAAGGTATTCCGAACATACATAGTGATAATACCAACAACGGCTGGAATACCAACAACGTCTGGAAAATTACACACCCCTTTAATCCCCTCTCGAGAGGGGAGAGTTTAGAATGCCTAGTGAATAGAGCTGTTTAGGGTTAAATAGTAATACCAATAATCAATACATCATCAATTTGTTCTGTATTGCCTTTCCACTCGGTAAAGTAAGTAAATAGAATATCTTTTTGTTTGCGCATAGGCAAATGAGCGTTCGACAAGATTAATTGTTGCAAACGTTTACTTGTAATTTTTTTGCTTTTTTCTCCACCAAATTGATCAGCATACCCATCGGTAAAAATGTATAGTTGGTCGCCTTTAGAAACTTCAAGTATGTTGTTTGTAAAAAGCGTTTGCGTGCTCCAGTTGCTGCCTCCAATGCTCAATTTGTCGGGTTTTATTTCTGTTAGTTCAAAAACTCCATCGTTGTTTTTTCTAACCATATACAACGGTCGTTTTGCTCCCGAATACTCTATTGTGTATGTGGTAGCATCTTCTTTTTTAGATAGTGCAATCAACGCTAAGTCCATTCCATCTTTACTATCTACGCCTTCTCTATCTTGCTTCAAAGATTTTTTTACATCTGTATTTAGTTGATTTAAAATAGCTGCGGGTTCTTGTGCCACACCCTCTGCAATAATTTCATTTAGCAATGTATTTCCAATCATACTCATAAATGCTCCCGGAACACCATGTCCTGTGCAATCTACAGCGGCAATGTATGTTTTGTTGTGTGCACTTGTAAACCAATAAAAATCGCCACTTACCACATCTCTTGGTTTGTATAAAATAAAGGATGACGGAATTAATTTATTTAAATCTTCCTGTACAGGTAGCAGTGCGTCTTGTATTTGTTTGGCATATTCAATACTGTCTTTAATGTCGGTGTAGGCATAGCTAAGTTTGTTGTGCGCCACACTTAACTCTTGGGTACGTTCGTTTACTTTGTATTCCAATAATTTGTTACGCTTTTCTAACCTACTGGTTTGGTATCTAAAAATGCCTATAATTAGTAGCAGTGCAGCCGTGGCGTAAGAAGCATACGCCAACGATGTTTTAAATGGATTCTCTAAAATGGTAAATGAAAATTCGTATGATTCTTTTGTCCAATATCCATCGTTGTTTTGGGCTTTTAGTTTAAACGTGTAGTTGCCTGGGTCTAATGGCCCAGTATTGAATTCGGTGTTTTCTGATGGCTGATTCCAGCTGCTTTTTTTTAGACCCTCCAAAATCCATGAAAACTTAACAGATTGAATAGACAACGCTTGAAATTTGAAATATAATTGATTTTGATTGTGTTTAAGTTTTAATCCAACAGGCAGCTGTGTTCTGCTGTCTATGCTGTCTGCAAAGGTAGTCCAATCTACAGGTTGGTTGTCTAATAAAATTTCTGATATCCATAATTTAGGAAGTGTTGTGTTTTCTCTTTCTTTCAAGGTATTGTAAACAGAGACTCCCGAGGTAGATGCCATCCAAATCATGCCATCGTTAGATAGGTAAAACCCATTTTGCAAAATATCATTGCCACACATCCCGTCTTTTATCGAGTAGTGTTTTATCGATTTAGCTTTGAAGCTTGCGGTAAGTTCAATTTTGTTTACACCTGCATCGGTACCTGCCCAAAGTATTCCTTTTTGGTCAACTGCAATGGCATATACATTGTCGGAACTCAGTCCGTCTTTTTCTGTTATGTTTGAAAAAGTGCGACCATCGTAGCAGGTAAGCCCTCCGTCTTCTGTTCCAAAATACATGTTGCCTATTTTGTCTTCACAAATAGAAAGAATGGTGTTTTCGGGTAAATTATTTTTTTCTTGTGTAAATTGAGTAAATGTTTCTCCATTGTATTTCACAATGCCATACTGAAATGTACCTAGCCAAAGCATTCCATTGCTATCAAAAAAAGCGGTGTAAATATTATTGGTTGGTAACCCTTGTTTTGTAGTAATGTTTTCGAGTCCGTTAGTGGTGAGTTTAAATAACCCTGAGCCATAGGTAGAAATCCAAATGGTACCTTTTTTGTCCTTTAAAATACTTACAACAGCCATATTCTCTAGCTTTTTAAGAAAAGGAGGTTGTGTTATTTTGCCGTTTTCAAAAATAAAAGCTCCACTGGTTGTGCCAATCCATAGTTTTTGATTGTCGGCTAATGTGGTAACAATACTGGAGTTGTTGAAATCCTCGTATTTAGCCAAATGCGTCATGGACTTGTTTTGCAGCAAGTACAAACCATCATTTAGTGTAGAAAGGTAGTAGTTGCTTCCTATTGTGTTTATGTTGCTTATTTCCGGATAATCAATACCTGATTCTTTCGTATAGGATAAAAATCCATTGATGTTAAGCACACACACACCGCTGTTCAGTGTGCCAATCCAAATATTTTGCTCATTGTCTTGCATAAGCGAGGTGATGGAGTTGGAGCTCAATCCATTGTTTCGTGTAATAATATCGTAGGTGTTTGTTTTTGTATAATAGTGAACTACACCTGAGTTGCCTGTGGCGATCCATAAATTTTTGTCGACATCAATGATTATTTCATAAATAACATCCCTACTTATTTCAGGTATATTCATTTGTGTTAGCACACCTTCTTTATAATTATATACCCCATTTCCCGCGGTTCCTATGTATAAGGTCGAAGCCTTGTCGTGCTTCATGCAATAGACTGAATTTGCAGCATCAGTAGGTAGTAGCAGTCGTTTTCGTAGTTTGTTGTTTGCATAAATAAATATCCCACTATCTACCGAACCGAAAAATAAAATTCCATTTGGATCTTCTTCTATGGAATAATAAGATGTAACGGGTAATTGCAACGCATCAAATCCCTTTCCATTAAACTTCAAAATTCCGGCACCTTTTGATGCCGCTAGGATATTACCTTGGGAATCTTCGAACAAAGAATTTATTTTGTTGTTTTCCTCATTGCCAAGATTAAACTGCTTAATCTGGTTGTTTTGATATGAGAGAATGCCGTCTTTATTCGAACCAAACCAGATGGTATTGTTTTTGTCTTGAATAATAGATTCAATATTCTTTGATTCGGAATCGAATTTTTTTGAAAAATCAATGAATTTTTTTCCGTCAAATTTATTCAACCCATTTTCACTACCGATCCATTGAAATCCTTTGGAGTCTTGAAATAGACTATATACTTGAATACTGTTAATATGTTCATTTGTCGAGTATTTTTTTGTTGAATATTGTTGAGCCACAATAGTCTTAAGCCCAAGCAAAAACACTATGAATAATAGAGTTTTTTTTAATGGAAAGAAATGGATATATCTGTTGAAATTTAACACGCCAATAAAAATACAAATAAATGAGGGATTGCTAAAAACTAAAATAGCTACCCATGGGTAGCTATTTTAGTTTTCTAATTTAATTTTTATTGCACAATTAATTTTTTCTGCACTTTTATCCCTTCAGAAATGAATTCTAGTGTATAAACTCCTTTTGCGAGTGAACTAGTATCTATGTTAGCGCTCTTAGAAGCATTATTATTGAGTGTTGCGACTTTTAGTTCTTGCCCAATACTATTTACTAATCGGACAGTAAGTTTGGCGGCAATAGCTGAACTAATGTACACCAATCCTTCGGTTGGATTAGGGTACATCGATATCGCATTTCCCAACTCCTCTATACTATTGATAACAATACTGCTTGGCTTTTTTACGTTGGATGCGGAAGAGCCAAATGCCTTACCTTTTGTAGCTGTACAAAACACATTGTTTATAGCTTTTACTTTATAGCTTACATTCGTTTTAGTATATATCGCAACGTAATCTAGGTCGGTAAACACAAGGCTATTAAACGGCACTACACCTAAGCTGTCCCAAATGTTTAGGTTTCCTGTGCTATCTCTGCCTACAGCGTAAGAGCCAAAATTGGCACCTACATAAGGCAGCCAAGATAAATTAGCTTCACCGCTGGTTCCCACGTTTATTTGTAAAAATGCAGGTGCATGTGGTTGACTTAAGTTCCACTCATTTCCACATGTATCGATAGATGATATTTTATAAAAATGCTGTTGGTTGTTAGGATTTGCAGCAGCAGAGGTGTCTGAATACAAGCTCAACGAGTCAAATGGTACAGAGGCTATGTGTTTGTAAAAAGAACCCTGCAAACGATACACTCTAAAACTATCAATATCATGTACAAATGGTTTTTCCCAAACTACAATATTATGGGTAGAGGTTGAATCTACCGTTACCATACATATTTCAACAGGAGGCGGTGTAGTTACGCTTACCGCTAGATTTGAGCTAGCTCCGCTACCACAAGCATTTAAGCCGTATACGGTAATGTTTCCTGCAACGGATGCTAAAGAATAATCTACTGTAATAGAGCTACCGGTGGTTGTTCCTGTAATGGTTGCTCCGGTCGGCACACTCCATACATACGAAGTTGCATTTGTAATGGCAGGTACCGAATAGGTAATTCCTAAATCTAATGGGCAGGTATGTATTATTGCACTTCCAGATATAGCGCTTGCTGCCAATGGTAACGGATTTACTGTAACTGTTGCCATGCTGCTTGTACCACTTCCACAACTATTGGTAGGAGTTACTACTACTTGCCCGGAAATGCTGCCAGCAGGATAGTCGACAGTTATGCTGTTGGTGTTTGTACCTGATTGTATAGTTGCGTTGGCGGGCAAACTCCACTCATATCCTGTAGCACTGGTTGATGTGTTAATGCTGTATGTGCCTGTTCCTGCCTCGCACACAGTTAATGAGCCTGTAATGCTAGATGCTGCGCTTGGCAAAGGATTAACCGTAACACTAAATGCTGGAGAGGATGATCCTGTGCCGCAGGTATTAACCCCTGCTACTGTAATATTTCCGGAGATAGCAGAGTTATTATAGTCAACAAAAATAGTATTGGTACCACTGCCACTGTTTATACTTGCACCCGATGGTAATGTCCAAATGTAACTAGGTGCGTCTTGCAATGCAGATATCAAATATTGATTACCGGTACTTCCTTGGCAAACAACATTGTTTGAAGAAGTAATGGCTCCGGGAGTACTAGGTTTGTCTAAAATGGTAACAAAACCAACTTTTTGTTCTTGATCAAAAGCAGCCAAATTATCAACTACCGTCAATTGCACGTCTTTGGTTCCGGTGGTAGTATAGGTAACAACATGTGGTCCTTGACCGCTAGCGGTAGAAGGATTTGCGCCTGCTCCAAAATTCCAAGCCCATCCAATTATAGTTGTTCCGCTGCTGCTGGTAGCATCGTTAAACACAAACGTGTTTCCGGATAAACATTGTGTTTTATTGCTAGCTGTTGTAAAATCTGCTGTTAATGGACACACTTTACGTTTCACATTTACGTTGCTAGTACTTGGTGCGCAGGCTCCGTTTGATATTGTCCAACGAACCGTTACCGAATCATTTACATTAAACCCTGTAATAGCCGATGTTGGGCTTGTTGGGTTTAAAAGTGTTATGCTACCGTTGGTTGTATTGATAATGCTTAGAGAGCCGGTGCCTACACTTGGAGCGTTTGCTGCTAAGTTGGTTTGAATTCCGCACACTTCAAGTCTTGTGCCTGCATTGGCAGTTGTTGGAGTAGCATCTACGGTTACTGTAAAAGTTCTAACGATGGTGTTGTTGTTTGCTGCTCCATCGTCAACAGTTACTGTAATTACCGCTGTGCCTGATGATGCAGGAGTGTAGGATAAAATAGCTGTTGTAGCCGGGCTGGTATATGTAATTGCTATAGCCGGAATCAACGTGGTGTTGCTTGATACCGCACTAACAGTAAGTGTTTGGGTTTCGGTTACTGTTCCGGAAGAAATACCACTTAAATTAATTGTTTGTGCTCCCGAGCTTTGGCATACAGCAGCAGGATTTGAAATACTGTTAAGTGTAGGTGTTACGTTTAGTGTGTAAATATATCCACTAGAGAAGGTAGAAGTAAGGTAATTTAATTCGCATCCTACTGAACCGTTGTATTCATAAATTGCATAGTGGTAATAGGTGTTAGATTTTAATCCTGTTATGTTCACACTGTTGCTAGAGCCATTGTAAACAACGTAGTTTCCGCCACCTAAATCCGACCCACTTCCAAATGCTGCATTTGCAGAATAACTAGTACCATCAAAAGGTGCTAGGTAAGGGGTAGAAGTTCCAAACTCTCTAACCACTACCACACGATTTATTCCATTTCCTGCAGTCCAGTTAACTGTAGCGGCATTTGTAGTAGTGCCAGTAACAGAAGTGTTGTTGGATGGAGTAGTAGGTTCCGATGCGATAGGGTCAATTTTATTTTCATAAACAAGCAAGGTGTTGGAGTTTGTATTTACCACAATATCGGGATGTCCATCTGCATCAATATCTCCGGAGGTGATTCCTCCATAATAGAATCCGGAATATGCTCCATAGCTATAATCAATACCTGCTGCAAAAGAAGGAACTCCTCCCAAGCTAGCGGTTGTATTTGCTAATACTGTGTGTTTTGTTCCACTTGCATACCCTACAACAATATCCATTTTTGCTGCATCTCCGTCTAAGTTAGCCAGAGAGATAACATCTGCAGTGCCGGAGCTTAGAGTTATGTCAGCACGAGGAAAAGAGTTTGTGTTTATAGTTCCTACGGTAGTAGCGTTTCTGAAAACTGCAATGGTGTTGGTAGCTGTAGCTACGGTCATTTCAGGTTTTCCATCAAAGTTTAAGTCGCCAATGGCTACATCCATGGCATTTGCATTAAGCGTGTAATCAATAGCTGCAGATAGGGAGATAGAGCCAACAGTACTTGAGTTTTTTAGAATAGATACTTTTTTTGCATTTGTTTGAGCAATAGCTATATCGTATTTCCCGTCTAAATCAAGATCGCCTACAGAAAGTCTTCTGCCATTTGCGCTTGTGCCAACAGTATAGTTTACATACGCATCAAAATCAACATTGGTAACAGAGCTTTTGTTTTTTAGCACAGAAATAACATTTCCGCTAAAGTACCCAACAATTAACTCCGGTCGTCCGTCCAAGTCTATGTCAGCCGATTTTAGTTGTCCAGGATAAGATGGTAGCGAAAAATCTTTACGATAATCTATATTGATAGAATTGCTGGTGCTTACATTGTGGAAAATAGAAACGCTGTAAGGGTAATTGTAGTTTGCTGTTGCAATATCTAGCTTTCCGTCTCCATCAAAATCATCTACTACAACACCTACCGGACCAACGTTGCAAGTCAAATCATATTTAGTTGCAAAACTAATATTATTGTTAGTGGAGGTGTTTCGCATAATACTTAGTTTGTTGGCAGACCATCCTGCACTTAATAAATCCGGGCGACCATCTCCATCTATATCAGCAAATACATTGTCATATCCATAAGATGCAACAGCTGTTGTATTAGTTAACACGAATGATCCTGCTGCAATTCCACTTGAAGAGCAAGATTTATTTACAATAAATGCTTTAGAAGAATACCCTGTTAAATTATTTACAGTTACTTGAATAGGAGCATGAGCAACACCAAAAGGAAGTGTTACTTTTAGTTGTGTGGCTGTAGCGCTTACTACGGTGGCTTTAAGACCACCTATAAAAACTTTGTTGTCGGTAAATGTGGTGCTAAAGCCAGTTCCAGTAATCGTAATTACAGTGCCGGGAGCCCCTGATGTAGGGCTAAATGAGCTAATTACAGGTGCTGAGCCAACAGATGTTTGTTGTTCGGCTGTAGCATACGCAGAAGTTAAATAATTAGCGTTACCTGTAGCAATTACACCATTAAAGTCGTACAAGGCAAAATGGTATGTTGTGCCGGGCGAAAGTCCTGTAACTGTTGCTGAAGTAGCGCCTAACATTGAGCCATACATTGCATAATAGCCATTTCCTATTTCACTACCTTGCGCAAAAGTGCTTTTTTGTATGTAATTGTATCCATCTAATGGAGCATCAACTCCTGATCCGGAATAAACCCATCCGCTTGAACTTGTAAAATTACTTGCAGCCGTAGTAGGCATATTGTATAATGTTCCGTTTAGAGTAGGATTTGAAATAGCTTTTGATTTAATACTGCTAGCAGTTGTGTACCCATCGTCTATTGGCCAGTAGCCAGTCATGTTGAGTTCATTCCCTAATAAGGATGAGTTCATATAGGTTTGAATCTCGTATGCACTTAAGTCGGTATTCCAAATACTTACTTCATCAATTTGCCCTTGAAATTGAGATATCCCAGGATAACTTCCTAGACGAATGTTTCTTGTATTGCTTGCTGCTGTTGCAGTTCCAACCCAGTCGTTTGAGCATCTTTTGGCTCCATCCACATATAAATCAGCACCTCCTGAGTTTACAACAAATGCAATATGATGCCAATCTCCATCCGCAATAAAGCCACCGTTTGTTCCTCCTGGTGTTCCTCCGTTTCCTGGCCAGATATAATTAGTAGTATTGCCAAAATACCAGCCTATTATATTCCCTTGGTAAACATAAAGTTGATAGCCATTATAAGAATTAACTACATATTTATTGATGATACTGCTTACGGCATTTGAATTTTGAGTCGTTTTAACCCAACAAGAAACAGTTAATGGAAGGCTGTTTTGTGTATAATGATGAGGAATTACAACCGAGTCGTTTACGCCATCAAAAGCAAGTGCAGTGCGCATGCGGCTAGGCTTTACTGCTAAAAATTTACCAGCTCCATTTCCATTTGTCCAGTTTACTACTAGCGAGTTGGTCGAAACCCCAGAAAAACTAAGGTTTGATGAAGCTATGGTTGGTTCTGCTTGATTGAGTGTGGTTTGGCTGCTAGTTAAGTAAGAGGAAGTAAGATAATTTGTAACAGATCCTGATCCTGCATATTCAATAACCGCAAAGCTGTATTGAGTGCCTGATGAAAGGTTTGAAACGGTTGTAGATGTCCCAATGCCATCGTAAATTACATAGGTATTACTTCCCAATTGTGTTCCATTTCCAAAAACTGCACTTGCGGTGTAGGTCATGCCATATGCAGGCAAAGCAGATACAGAAGAATTTTTTTCTGCCAATACAATTCTTCTTGTGCCATTGCCATTACTCCAGCTTAGTGTCATTTGATTATGCTTTACATTTGTAAAATTCAAATTTTTAGCTTTTGTCGAAGGTTGGGTGTAGAAGGTATAAGTAGGATAGGTATTTGTTTTATAGTTTGGCAAGGCTACTCCGTTGTATTCAAAAACCGCTACAGTATAAGGCAAACTAGGCGATAGATTTGTTACAGGGACTGATGATGCAGAGTTTTTATATAAAACATATGATCCACCTATGGCAGTGCCTGAGCCAAAAGCTGTGCTTGCAGAATAGCCAACAAAATCAGTAGGAACATTTGAGTTGGATGTCCCCTGTGCTAATGTTGTTAATCTATAGGCTCCACTTCCATTTGTCCAAGAAATAGTAGCTCCACTAGATGAAATAGAGGTTGCGGTAATATTTGATGCAGCAGTTGTTGGTTCTTGAGAATAAGACAGGTTAGTTATCCCGATAATTAAGGTGGCAAGTAATGCAATTTTTTTGTAGCTCATTTTTCAAAAATTAATAGCGGCAAATATACTCTAAAAAATGATGGATACAATATCTTAAAACAGGTTGTTTTTTAAGCTGTTGTGTTGTTGAAATGAGTTCATTTTCAGTAAAGTAGGTTCAGTTGAAAATTTAATGTAGTTTATGTATTGACAATCGGTTTAAATAGTGGTAAATTCGCATCCTTAAACAACTGCCATGAAGCAATTTTTTACACTTACTTTCCTTTTTATAACCTTAAATTTTATAGGCTTTAGTCAGAAAGTTTCGATCAACTCCGGGGCATGGAATAGTCCCTCTACATGGAATCCTGCGGCTGTACCGGTAAGTTCAGATAATGTTACCGTACAAAGCATTCACAAAGTAGCACTCAATAAAAATTTAACCGGAGGCGATAAAATTTCTGCTGCTGTTACCGTGTATGGTAACCTGATCGATCAAACCGGTGGTACAGAGTATGATGCAGAAGTTTCTAGTGGAGGTTTTTTGCTAGTAGATGGTAAAACTCAGATGAATGGAAATGTAAAAATTGATGCAGGAGGTTTTTTAATAGTTTATCCCGGAGATACTCTTGTTACAGGAAATTTGGAGTTTGCCAACAATTCTTTTGTGCTGGTGCAAGGAAGCGCTGTTGTGGTTGTAAATGGAGATTTAACAAACAATAATAACAGCTCAGGCATAACTGTAAACGGTAAGGTTCATGTAAATGGCAAATACGAAGGTGGAAATAAATCGGCTATGGATGGTACAGGATTAATGACTACCACAGGGTCGTTAATTACAGATCACAAAGGAACAGTGTTTGGGTCAGAGGACGATTGCTTTGTGGGCCCTTGTTTAGCGCAGGGTGGTAATATAGGTGGATTGCCAATAGAATTGATTTATTTTAAGGCGGAGGCTTTAGGTACTACAGTAAATTTTAATTGGGCAACAGCTACTGAGCAAAACAATAATTATTTTACCATCGAGAGAAGTGCTGATGGCGTTGAGTTTCTTCCTGTGTTAGAAATGAAAGGAGCGGGCAACAGCACTAATATCATCACTTATATTGCAGCAGATAAAAATCCGGTAAATGGCGATAATTATTATAGATTAAAGCAAACAGATTTTGATGGAAATTTTTCATATTCCAAAGTTGTTTATGCAACAGTTTCTAAAAATCAAGGAGTACGTATATATCCAAATCCTGGAGATAAAAATGAAATTGAGTTTGCTATCACCGCAACAGATTATTCCGGTGTTGTAGCTATTTCTATTGTAGATGTTCGTGGTGCGAATGTATTGCCATCCGATTTAACTATAAATGTATCACAATCCGGATTTTTAAAGTTGAGTGATTATGGGGTAAATCTTACTTCCGGTATGTATTTTGCAAAAGTAACTATTGCAAACACCGTTTTGGTGGAGCGATTTGTTATCAAGTAACCCGAATCAAAATTAATCCCTTACTTGCTTTTTTCAGCGAGATATTTGAAAAAAAAATCTATTTTTGGTTTAAACCATACGTAAACTTTTGTGAAGAAATTAATTGAAGATTTTGGTAAACAACTTACACAGGCAATTTCTATAGGAGAAAAAGCCCAATTTACGCAACCTACAACAGCTCTTACTAATATTGTTATTGCCGGGTTAGGTGGTTCTGGGATTGGAGGCAGTATTGTAAGTGAGTTGGTTTTTAGGAATGCAAAGTTGCCAATAACTGTTATTAAGGGGTACGACACTCCTGCATTTATAAACGAACATACGTTGTTTATTGCTTCTTCTTATTCCGGAAATACCGAAGAAACATTAGAAACCTTGTCTGTGGCTATTGCTAAAAAATGCAAGGTTGTTTGTGTTACATCCGGAGGTAAAGTAGCCGAAATAGCCAAACAGAATAATCTAGATTGTGTTCTTATTCCCGGAGGAATGCCTCCTCGGTCGTGTGCAGGCTATTCACTCACTCAATTGTTTTTTATATTAAAAGCATTTGGTGTAATTAATTTTGATTTTTTAGGACAACTGAAAAAAGCCGTAGCCCTATTAAATTCAGAATCTGCAGCTATTCATACAGAAGCAAAAGAAGTAGCGGCATATTTGAATAACAAAATTCCGGTTATATATTCTACCAATTTGTTTGAAGGCGTTGCAATTCGCTTTCGACAACAGATTAACGAAAATGCGAAAATGCTTTGCTGGCATAATGTTGTGCCCGAAATGAATCATAATGAGTTGGTAGGTTGGAAAAACAAGCACGAAGATTTAGCCGTGATTATTTTTAGAGATAAGGAAGACTACCAGCGCAACCAAAAAAGAATAGAGATTAATAAAGAAATTATAAAACAATACACCTCAAATATTATGGAAGTGTATTGTAAGGGCGAGTCTCAGCTAGAAAAGGCTATTTACTTTATTCATTTGGGCGATTGGATTTCTTTTTATTTAGCTGAGCTTAGGCAGGTTGATATTGTAGAGGTAAAAGTAATTGACTTCCTAAAATCAGAATTGGCAAAAATATAACATGCAAAAAGTTTTGTTCCAAGATTTAGCTGTAATTGATTACAAGGAAGCTTGGGATTATCAGGAAAAACTTTTTAATGCAACAATTGCAAATAAAATAAGTAATCGAAATGCTCAAGAAAATGAGCAGATTCAAACCCAAAGTCATTTGTTGTTTTGCGAACACCCACATGTATACACTTTAGGGAAAAGTGGTTCGGAAAATAATTTATTAATTAACTCGCAACAGCTTACTGCGCATGAGGCCACTTTTTATAAGATTAATAGAGGTGGTGATATCACCTACCATGGGCCAGGACAAATAGTAGGTTATCCGATTTTAGATTTAGATAATTTTTTTACAGATATACATAAATACTTACGGTATTTAGAAGAAGTAATTATAGACACCTTGGCTGAGTTTACTATTAAAGCGGGTAGAATTGCCGGATTAACGGGTGTTTGGGTTGATTATGAAAATCCATCTGTGGCTAGAAAAATTTGTGCAATGGGTGTGCGCACAAGCAGATGGGTTACTATGCACGGGTTTGCGCTAAATGTAAATACCGATATAAGTTATTTTAATAATATCGTTCCGTGTGGTATTACTGATAAGGCCGTAACATCTATGCATCTCGAGCTTCAACAAAAGGTGGACGCTACTCAGGTAAAAACTATTCTAAAAGAAAAATTTGCAAAGCGATTCGATTGTGTGTTAAAAGATTCGGGTACTGCTGAATAAATTGCTTATTTTTATTCAAATCAAATAATAAGGAGTTGGCCTCGTTTAAAAAATTAGCCGGAGAAACTGCCATCTATGGAATTCCAACCATTGTTGGGCGGCTATTGAATTACCTTTTGGTGCCGCTTTATACCTATAAATTTAATCCGGAAGAGTATGGGGTTGTTACTGAAATGTATGCCTATTCCTCTTTTTTATTGATTGTTCTTACATATGGAATGGAAACAACCTTGTTTCGTTTTTCGCAAATGGATTACGATAAAAATAAAGTTTATACAACAAGCCTTATTGCCATCGTTACCACATCTGTTTTGTTTGTAGTGTTTTCATTTTTATTTACGCCTCAGTTAGCATCGCTTATTCGTTATCCCGAAAATCAAGAGTATGTAAAATGGTTTGCGCTCATCTTAGGATTTGATGCGTTGTGTAGCGTTCCATTTGCAAAGCTTAGGCAAGAAAACAAAGCCAAGAAATTTGCATTTATAAAGTCGTTGAATATACTCTTGAATATATTGCTAAATCTATTTTTTATAGTGTTGTGCCCATATCTTCTCAAGAACAATATTGCTGTTGATTGTGTAAATATGGTTTATGCAAAAGAAGTTGGTGTTGGATATATATTTTTATCGAATGTATATGCCAGTGCATTTACGTTTCTTCTTTTATTACCTACTATTATTAAGGAGCGATATGATTATGATTATGGCATTTTAAAAAAAATGTTAGTATATACATATCCCTTGCTATTTGCTGGTTTGGCCGGAATTATAAACGAAACCTTGGATAGAATTTTAATAAAATATTTAATACCCGATCATCATGTTGCAATGACGCAAGTTGGTATTTACGGAGCCTGTTACAAAATATCAATATTGATGACCATTTTTATTCAAACATTTAAGTTTGCCGCAGAGCCTTTTTTCTTTTCGCACTCTAAAGAAAAAAATGCAGACGAAATTTATGCAAATGTGATGCGCTATTTTGTTATCGCATGTTTGTTTATTTTTTTAGGAACAATGATGTATATAGATATTATTAAATTTTTTATAGGAAAAGATTTTCGTATTGGCTTACATGTAGTGCCAATACTTCTATTAGCAAATATGTTTTTAGGTATTTATTATAATCTTTCTATTTGGTATAAATTAAGTGGTCAAACTTATTATGGTGCATACATATCGCTAATTGGAGCTGCAATTACATTGATAATAAACTTTTTGTTGATACCTAGAATTGGCTATACGGGGGCTGCCTGGGCTACATTTGCTTGTTATACCAGTATGATGGCTGTTTCTTATTTTGTTGGACAGCGAAAACATAACATAAACTACCCTGTTAAAAAGCTGTCGGTTTATTTTTTAGTAGCAATGTTTTTTTATTTCATCTCCACGTTGATTCCTACCGAAACCATTACAATTCCAGTTAAATTAATTATCAATACCTTGTTTTTATTGGTTTATACATTTTACATTTTTAAAAAAGAGAATTTGTTAAGTAAGATTTCGCTAAAAATTAATTGAGTATGATACAGATTAAAGTTGTAAATAAATCGGAGCATGAGTTGCCAAGTTATGCAACTATTGCCTCTGCGGGCATGGATTTGAGAGCTAATATATTGGAGCCTATTGTTCTTAAGCCACTGGAGCGCGCATTGGTTCCTACTGGATTGTATATAGAATTGCCAGTAGGCTACGAAGCGCAGATTAGACCTCGCAGTGGGTTGGCATTTAAAAATGGAGTAACAGTTTTAAACTCTCCCGGCACAATTGATGCCGATTACAGAGGCGAAATAAAAGTATTACTCATTAATTTATCTAATGAACAGTTTACAATTAATGCCGGAGAACGCATTGCGCAAATGGTTATTGCTTCTCATGAGCAAGCAGAATGGTCATTAACAGAAGTTTTGGCTGAAACGGATAGAGGGGCGGGTGGATTCGGTCATACAGGTAAGAAATAGCAATTCTATTTGTTGTAGAATTTAGATATTCAAAAATCGTTTATTAATCTAAATTACTCCCAAAAATATCTTATTTTAACACCTAAATACGATACAAAAATATGCGAATTATTATACCAATGGCAGGAATGGGAAAACGTATGCGTCCGCATACACTTACGGTTCCTAAACCACTATTGCCAATAGCAGGAAAACCTATTGTGCAAAGACTTGTAGAAGACTTAGCAAAAGTATCCAAAAGCAAAGTAGAAGAAGTGGCTTTTATTATTAGCTCTGCTTTTGGTAAAGATGTGGAAGCTAACCTAATTGCAATAGCCGAAAAATTAGGTGCAAAGGGCACTATTTGCTATCAAAATGAAGCATTGGGGACAGCTCATGCAATATTGTGTGCAGAACAATCTTTAAAAGGAAAAACCTTGGTTGCTTTTGCCGATACACTTTTTAAAGCGGATTTTAAATTGGACGATGAACAAGATGGAATTATTTGGGTACACAAAATAGAAGATCCACGCGCATTTGGTGTAGTAAAGCTTAATACAGAGAATGTGATTACAGACTTTGTTGAAAAACCACAAACATTTGTTTCTGATTTAGCCATTATAGGTATTTATTATTTTAAGGATGGCGAGTATTTAAAGAAGGAACTTCGTTATTTATTAGATAATGATATTAAAGACAAAGGAGAATACCAGCTTACCAATGCATTGGAAAACATGAAAAACAAAGGCACTAAATTTGTGCCCGGTAAGGTTGTAGAATGGTTGGATTGTGGAAATAAAGACGCAACCGTATATACTAATCAACGCGTATTGGAGTTTGTGCGAAAAGAGGAGAAGTTAGTTTCTGCATCAGCACAATTTATTAATTCTACCGTTATTGAACCTTGTTACATAGGAGATAATGTTAAGATTGAAAACTCCATTGTTGGTCCTCATGTTTCGTTAGGAGGCAATACCAAGGTAGAAGGTAGCGTTATCTGTAATAGTATTGTTCAGAACAATAGCGTTATAAAAAATAGCCTCTTGAGAAACTCTATGTTGGGAAGTTATGTTGAATATAAAGGTAAAGCAGATGAGGTAAGTGTTGGCGATTACAATGTGTTTATAAGTTAGTATGATAAATAAATCAGTTACATATTACCTCTTTTTACTACTTATTGCCGTTGCGCAATTTTCTTGCAAAAGCAAGAAAGGTGCTGTGTCTCCATCTTCTGCAAATTCCAACACCACAACTTCTGTTAAAACTTCGAAGCTTAGCGAAAAGCAACAAATTGAAATAGCGCAGAATTATATCAATGCAAGCAAAGAAAAAATGCTTGGAAATATTGATAAAGCAGCAATTTTGTATGCACAATGTATAAAGGCCGATCCCACAAATGCTGCAGCGCTATATGAGTTGGCAGGTATTTATAATTTTAAAAGAGATGTTCGTAATGCAACTGTTTTAGCACGAGAGGCATTTAAACTAGATTCTAAAAATGAATGGTATGGATTGTTGCTAGCAGAGTGTTATACAAAGGAACGAAAATATTCAGATGCCATAAAAGTTTATCTAACCTTGCTTAAGTCGTATCCCGAAAGATTAGATTTTTACGAAAGCTTGGCAAGCCTACAGCTGTTGTCTGGTAAGGTAGATGATGCGATGAAAACGTATGAGAAGTTGGAGTTGATGCTGGGTGTAAACGAAAGCATTTCTATGCAAAAGCTCAATTTATACAAACAACTTAAACAGAACGACAAAATAATAGAAGAGCTAAATAAATTGATTGCTACATTTCCTAATGAGCCTAAGTATTTGGGAATGTTGGGCGAAACCTATATGGAAAAGGGGATGAAGGAAAAAGCGTTGGAGTCGTATTTGCAAGTTTTAAAGTTAGATTCAACGTATGGTTTGGTGCATTTATCACTTTCTGATTATTATAAAACGATTAAAGACGAGCAAAAATCTTTTGATGAATTGAAACTTGCATTTAAAAGCGAGTACATAGATATCGATAATAAAATACAATTACTTCTTCGTTTTTATTATACTTCAAAAGATACCGATTCTGTAGAGCGCACAAAAAATTTAGAGTTATGCAAGATTCTTACCGAGTTATATCCAAAAGATGCAAAGGCGCATTCGGTAAATGGAGATTTTTTAAATAAGTATAAGCAATCCAAAGATGCCAGAAATGCTTATAGAAAGGCTGTTGAATTGGATAAGGAAAAATTTGTGCTTTGGAGTCAGCTGCTTATACTAAATTCAGAGCTAAATGATTTTGATGCAATGTACAAAGAGAGTACAGAAGCTATGGAGCTTTTTCCTAATCAGCCATTGCCATATTTACTTAAAGGAATTGCTGCCATGCAGTTGGGTAAAAGTCAAGAAGCCGTTGATGTTCTTAAGCAAGGTGTTACTTATGTTGTAGATAATAAGCCAATGTTGGGTCAGTTTTACTCCTCCTTGGGCGATGCATATAATAAAGTGCCTGATCATAAATTGTCTGATGAGGCTTATGAAAAGGCACTTTCTGTTGATTCGAATAATGTTTTCGTGTTAAATAACTATGCATATTATTTATCACTTCGCAATCAAGATTTAGAAAGAGCAGAACAAATGTCGAAACGTTCGAATGAGTTAGCTCCTAACAATGATTCGTATTTAGACACGTACGGATGGATTTTGTATCAGATGAAAAAGTATAGCGATGCTCAAATATGGATAGAAAAGGCTATTCAAAATGGAGGTGCAAACAATAGTGTTATTTTAGAACATTACGGAGATATATTATACCAGCTTGGGAAAAAAGACGAGGCGTTGAAATACTGGAAAATGGCAAAAGATAAAGGACAAGGTTCTGATTTTTTGAATAAGAAAGTAGTTGATCAAAAATTATATGAATAATTTTTTGATGAAATATATCTACGCAACCGCTTGCTTTCTTCTAATTCTGACCTCCTGTAAGAGTAAGCGAAAAATTATTAATCAAAGTCAGCAAACAACCGCTAATAACGCAGAGTATAAGAACAAACAAGTTTTGTTGCAGAATTTGAAAAAAAACGAAGTTCAGTTTACAACTGTATCTGGAAAATTTGAATGTGAAGCTGTTATCGATTCTTCAAAAAATTCGTTTAATGTGAATCTGCGAATTTTTAAAGACAGTTTAATCTGGATGTCTATTTCTCCCGCCTTGGGCATTGAAGTTGCACGGGTGTTGATTACCAAGGATAGTGTTAAGTTTTTAAATAGACTCAACTCCTCTTTTTTTATTGGCGATTTTCAATACATAAGCAAACTATTGAATGCTGATTTGGATTATGAGTTGCTTCAGTCGTTATTGGTAGGAAATAGTGTAGAGTTTTATGAAGACGATGACAAGCTGCGTTCAGCTACAGACGGCACATTGCACTTGCTTACTACTACACGAAAAAGAAAATTGCGTAAAGTGCTTGAAAAGAATAAAGAGTATAAAGACCCGATGCAAAGTATTTGGTTGCAGCCAACTACTTATAAAATATCTAGAATTTTATTTAACGAATTTTCTACCGATAGGTCTTTTAATGCCGATTTTTCTAAATTTCAAATGGTTGATTCTACTATATTTCCGTCTAAGATAAAATATGTAATTAAAGCAGAAAAGCAAATAGCTATAGATATTGATTACAGCAAAATTCAACTTAATAAAGAGCTCTCTTTTCAATTTACCATTCCGGAAAAATACGATAGAATAAATTATGAACAGAAAAAGGACAAATAGTATTCTTGGATATTTGTTTGTATGTTTTCTGCTAGTTATTAGCAGTGTGGATTCTATTGTATCTGCTCAAAACAAAAAAGATTTGGAAGGAAAGAAAAAAGCGCTTCAAGACGAAATAAAATACACAAACGAACTGCTGAAAGAAACCAAAAAGAATAAAAAACTTTCGTTAAATCAATTAGTAACCCTTAATAAAAAAATAAATATTCGGCAGGAATTGATTTATACTATTAACAGCGAAATAAAAATTATAAACAAGCAGATTTCGGAGAATAATAAATCAATTGCAGCACTAGAAGCCGATTTAAAAAAGCTAAAGGAAGAATATGCAAAAATGATCTATTTTGCCTATAGAAACAGAGATTCATATGGAAAATTGATGTTTGTGTTTGCTTCAAAAGATTTTAATCAAGCCTATTTGCGGCTTAAATATTTTCAGCAGTATAGCGATTATCGCAAAAAGCAGGCAGCTATTATTTCGCAGACACAAGTGGATTTGAATGTTCAAATAGCCCAGTTAGAGCAGCGAAAAACTGAGAAGACAAGTTTGCTAAGTTCTGAGCAGCAAGAAAAAATAAATTTAGATACAGAAAAGAAAGAAAAAGAAGAGGTGTTGGTTCAGTTGCAAGACAAGGAAAAACAACTGAAGAAAGAGTTAGAGAAAAAGAAGAAAGATGCTGAGAAACTGCAAGCCGCTATTCAGCGTATAATAGAAGAAGAAATAAAAAAAGCACGCGAAAAGGCAAAAGAAGAAAAGCGACCCGAGTCAAAGTCGCTTGTGTTAACACCGGAGTCGCAGCAACTTTCTAATACTTTTTCTAATAACAAAGGTAAGTTGCCTTGGCCTGTTATTAAAGGAATTATAACCGAGCGATTTGGTATACATCCACATCCGCTTATGCCCGATATTGAAGTGTCAAATAATGGATTGGATATTTCTACTACCAAGGGAGCATTAGCGCGGGCTGTGTTTGAAGGAGAGGTTACCGGAGTTACTTCTGTTCCTGGCATTGGAAACGTTGTAATAATTAGACATGGAGAATTTTTAAGTGTGTATTCTAATTTGAATAAGGTTTTTGTGAAAGCTGGAGATAAAATAAAAACGAAAGAAAGTATTGGAAATATTAACTTCAACGAAGATCAATCTGCTACAGAGTTGCATATAGAAATATGGAAAGGTCAAACTAAATTAGATCCAGAGCAGTGGCTTGTAAAGATTAATTAGGCAATAATGAAAATTGGATATAAAGGATTTTCTTTAGTTATATTCTCTGTTTTTTTCTTCAGTTCTATATGTGTTCAAGCGCAGTATAATCAATGGGTTTGGATGAAGGGGGATACTGTTTTTAATACATCAGGTAATTATGGAACTAAGGGCTTTTTTGCTCCCGGTAATTTACCTCCCGCTAGAAGCTACGCAGGACAATGGGTTGATAATATTGGAGATTTTTGGTTGTTTGCTGGAGGGCGACTCAATCTAAATGAATCAAGAAATGATTTGTGGAAATATAGCCCATCTCTAAATCAATGGATGTGGGTTGGAGGAGACAGCAGCATAAATACACCCGGAAGTAAAGGAACTCAAGGCGTTTCCGCTTCTACCAATTGGCCTTCCAATAGAACAGCAGGCTTTCTTACTTGGATTGATGCTGTTGGAAATTTTTGGTTGTTTGGCGGAAATTCAATGAGTGGCGGCTGGTCGATGCTCAATGATTTATGGAAGTATGATTTGTCAACCGGTTGGTGGACATGGATGAAGGGTACACCTAATGCGAGTTCTGTGGGATCTTATGGAGTAAAAGGTGTTTCTTCTGCATTTAACGAACCTCCTGCACGAGATGAAACTTCGTGTGCGTGGACGGATAATAATGGCGATTTATGGTTGTTTGGTGGTCGCATCTATCCTACAGCCGGAGATGGAAATGATTTGTGGAGATATAGTGTAGCTACTAATCAATGGACTTGGATGAGTGGTAGCAATGCCGTAAATGATTATGGGCATTATGGAACTAAAGGTGTGCCAAGCCCTTCAAATGTTCCTTCTGCTCGTCAAGTGTACACCAATTGGAAAGATAGTCAAGGAAATTTGTGGTTGTTTGGTGGTTATGGTCCAAACGGATTGAATAATGATTTATGGAAGTATGATGTTGGAAGTAATCAATGGACGTGGGTTTGGGGCGATTCACTTGCAACATACGGCACGGTGCACAATTCAAAATGTATTTCTTCCGCGCAAAATTCGGTTGGAGAACGAAGGTATTGTAATTCAGAATGGACGGATGATTGCGATAATTTATGGTTGTTTGGAGGATGGACGCAATTTGGCCCAAGAAATGATTTGTGGAGATACAGTATTCAAAACAACGAATGGACTTGGATAAGTGGGGACTCGCTTCCTCAAGCAAATGCTGTTTATAATACGCAAGGAGTGCCCTCTGCATCTAATAATCCGGGTGCAAGATATAGAAGTAGTGCCTGGAAAAATAAGGATGGATTGTGGTTTTTTGGTGGAGAGGATTGGAATGCAGGATTTAATGGAGGTATTAATGATTTATGGAAATTTATGCCTGATACCGTAATTGCTGCTTATACCACATCTATAACAAGTGGATGTGCACCAATCCTAATTAATTTTTCAGATAGCAGTTTGCAAGGTTGTAACGAAATACGTTCGTATGCGTGGTCTTTTGACGATTCTGGCTCAATGTTAAATGATACATCTTCTGTTGCTAATCCGAATCATTTATTTGCTACTTCAGGAGTCTACAACGTTTCGTTATCTGTTGAAGGTTGTTTTGGAATTAAAAGTACTGCTGTAAAATCAGTCAATTTGCTAAGTAATTCGATAAACGTTAGTGCAGATGTAACTATTGATTATGGTAGTAGTACTACGCTATCTGTGTCTAGTGTAGGTGCTACTACTTGCAGTTGGTTCCCTTCCGAATCGTTAGATTGTGACACCTGTTTTTCTACTGTTGCATCTCCAACCGTTACAACAACTTATTTTGTTTCTACTTACAATGCTAATGGTTGTTCAGCAATAGATACTGTAACTGTCTTTGTTGAATATGTGTGTGGAGAAGTATTTGTGCCAAATGCTTTTTCGCCAAATGCAGATAATCAAAATGATAAGCTTTGTATCTATGAAAAATGCATAAAAAATGTCGAATTTGTAATCTACAACAGATGGGGAGAAAAAGTTTTTGAGACCTCAAACCCTAAAGATTGCTGGGATGGAACGTATAAAAACGAATTACAGGATACGGGTGTTTTTATGTACACACTTGTTGCCGATTTTGTAAACGGAAAGAACGTTAAAAAATACGGCAATATTAGTTTGGTGAGATAGAGAAATATAATAGCAGAACCAAAAGGTTGGTAAATTTGACACATCCTTAATTTTGATTTTTATTTTGCTTTTTTTTCTTAGTTTGGGAATCAGCCCTTTTTTAGTTAATTTTTAAAACAGATTTATGGAACTTACGCCTTATTATCAACTTGTCGAGCAGGCAATTTATGAACTAGGCTTAAACCCTGCAGATTGTAGAGGTGAGCAACAAGGAAGTTGGAATCTAAGGAAGGGTTCTGCTACTGTATATGTAAATATTCTTCCTTTAGCCGAGCAAGATGGAACAGTAGGTTGTTATTTTGCGTGCTCATCTCCTGTTGTTGATTTATATGCGATTCAACCCAGCGAAAGATTATTTAAAGAGCTTTTGCAAATAAATGCTCTACTTCACGGAGGTATAGCTTTTTCGATTTTGAATGATTTTGTATACCTTGGATATATAAGGGAAGTTAGAGGGCTTGATTTAGAAGAGGTGTTGGCTACATTTGATAGAATTGGAAACTATACTGACTATTATGACGATGTTTTGAAAAAACAGTATGGTGTAATACGCTCCGAACGCCCTTTTTCGTACAATTAAAACTAAAATCAATACTATATTATGAAAACAAAAAGTCTATTTTTTAATTTATTAATTGGAACTTTAATTCTTACAAGTTGTGATAAGGAAGTTGTTGTAGAGCCTGCAACTCCTATTGCAAATACGAATGAAAATAATATTCCTAATGGAACAACTACTGTTAACTATGCAGTTCAAGTAATTGCAGTTGGCGAAACTGGCAAAACAAGTGGGTTGATGGGCGCAACAGTTAAAATTCAACATAATGGTAGCGTATCTACTGCTACCGTAGATGCATCTGGAATAGCAGTATTTAGTAATGTTTATCCTGGTATAATAAGTGGATTTGTAAGTGCCTCTGGATATACCAGTATTAATTTTTCTGCACAGGTGTTAGAGTTGAATACAAATACCGATGCTAATCACACATCTTATGGTACATCTACAATCTACGTGTATAAAAAGAATAGTGGAGCAGAAGGTAGAGTATATGCAGATTATAACTTGGATGGCAATACTACCATATCTCAAGCTGCAAATTTTCAGCAAGTAAAAATGTGGATGAGTTATAGTCTATCAGGTTATCCAATGGGTAGCGGAAACGGAATGTTGACTAATGTAACATTGGATACTGCTGCATACACTGTAAATAGTAATGTTGCCGGCAATTTTACTTTTTCATCCATTCCATGTATGGGAACAGGTTTGACCGCAAAGTATTGGATGGAAGATGTAGTTAAGCAAAATACATCAGGAGCAAATGTGATTATTAATTTCAATGCAGCTAGCATCGTACTTAATCCTAATGCTACTACACAAGTAGGCGATATTTTTGCACAATAAAATTACCAATATACATAAGCCTTAGACTATAAGCTGCGCAAAGCGTATTTTGTAATCTAAGGTTTATGTTTTTACCCTCCGGCTTTTTTAGCTTTGTAGCCATTATCTAGCAAGAGCTTTAGTATTTTATCTCGGTGGTCGCCTTGTATTAGTATTTCATTGTTTTTAGCTGTGCCGCCTACACCGAATTTTTGTTTTAGCTGTTTTCCTAGGTTTTCCAAATCGGTTGAATTTCCTATAAAATCAGCAATTCGGGTAATAACTTTGCCACCACCTTTTCTATCTAAAAAGAGTTTTAGGTTTTGTTGTTGCGGAGGTAATGTTTCTTGTTCAGAGGATTCATCTTCTTGATAAGAAAAATCCTTATTGGTCGAGTAAACAATATTTACCCTGTTTTTATTTTTGTTTGACATGCTGTTATTTTTTAGTAAATCTTTTTATTGTCATTCTGTTATTTACCATGCACTCATCATACGTTTGCAAAAATGCCTTTAAGCTTTTTTCTTTTATTAATAAGCTTTTTGACGTGTTTGCAGCTTCATTTTCCTGATTCTTAAAATCTGAAATAGACAATGTTTTTTTGCCGTCAAAATAAATAGCAGCTGTACTATCTATCGCTTGGAATATTCCATCGGAGTAGCTTAATGCAAAATTAGTTTTGGAGTTATCGAAGAGATTAAATCCAAAACTAAAATAAGGCTCGTCATAATTTAAATAACTAAGTAGCGAAGGCATAATATCAATTTGTTGAGCAACTTTATTTTTTTTCCCTAAAAGTAATGTATCGTTAGGGCAATAGAACGCAATAGGTATAGCCAATTGCCCTGTTTTTGTATTGTAATCATCGTCTGCTAAAATTCCGGTATGGTCTGCAACTATCACAAACACTGTGTTTTTATACCACGGCATTTTTTCAATGCTGTTAAAGAAAAGCTGTAAGCTGTAGTCGGTGTATTGCACACATTTGTGAATAGGAGATTTTCCTTCTGTAAATTTGTTTTTATGTTGCGTTGGAATAGAGTAGGGGTGGTGTGAACTAAGCGTAAATACAGTTGATAAAAAGGGTTCTCGCATTTCGTTCATTTTTTTTGCCGAGTATTGTAAAAAAGGTTCATCCCAAATGCCCCATCTGCCATCATAATCAGTGTCATTTGCATACTCTGTTCTGCCTATATAACTATCAAATCCGGCTACTGCCGCAAAGGAGTTAAAGTTCATAGTTCCATTTGTTCCTCCATGAAAAAAGGCTGTTTGGTATTTTTTTCTTTTTAAACAGGTAGCAATACTTTCTATACTATTCTCACTATAAGGCGATGAAATAAATGGATCTTCCATAAGTGTAGGAATAGAAGCAAGTATAGCTGGAATGCCTTCTATAGATTTTTTACCATTTGCATATCCATTTTCAAAACAAAAAGATTTTGCCAAAAGTGAATCTAAAAATGGAGTGTAGGTTTGCTTACCTGTTAAGTATCCAATATATTCTTTAGAGAAACTTTCTAATATTAATATAACAACATTATGTGGTTTAAATTCTTTTTCCCCTTTATGAATAGGGCTATATAGGCTATTTGCTACTTCTTCAGAAAAATATTTTTTAGGTTCAATACTATTTTTTTCAATACTCTTAATAATTGAAAATGGAGTGTTTAATACAAGCGGAATATTTTCTGCCTTTGTGTACTTACTTGCATCAATGCTATTAATTGGTCTTAACTGAATGCCTCCTCTACATAATATTAAAAATATACCAATTAAAATAATTGCCTGCATACTATTTGCCAACCAGCTTATTTCATTTGGTAGAAATCGTTTGATGATAATAGTAAATACTTTATATAGTAGATAAACTGTAATTGCACCGGCTATAAAAATATACCAATAGTAAAGTAGAAAGGTGGGCAATAGCCTGTATAAGTCGCCTCCTTGGGTAAAAAAATCAAATACATGTATTGTAGATCTTTTTAGTGTATAGGGATAGTAAACCACATCTACAAAATTTGAAAATAAGGCAATTGAATTTGTAATTACAAAGAAGTGTTTTAAAAAAAAGAGGTAACCATGCTCTTTGTTAAATGCAATAAATCCGAATAGAATAGCAAATGGAATATTTAGTATAAAAATTCCAGCTAGGTCAAAACGAAACCCTCCTATAATTATTTTTACTAAATCGGAGTTGTTTTGGATAACAAACAAATTTGAGTTGGCGGTATAGAACGCGATACGCGAGAAAAAATACAACACCACCATTACTAATAAGAGTAGCAATAGTGCACTTAGTTTATGAAAAGCCTTCCTCGCCATTTTAAATAACAAAGGCTACTTTTTAGGTAGCCTTTTGTAAGTGTTAGTTTTTAATATTACAATTTGGTGTAAATGCCTTTGCATACATTGTTTGGTGTAGATAATGTAACGTGGCTAAAATACATATTTATAATAGTTACAGATCCTGTACTTATGGAACTAGAAAGCGATGACCCAATAGGATTTCCAAATGTTCTAGATACCGCAGGGCTGCCGCAAACTACAGTTTGTGTAGGAATAGATAAGGAGTTAGTTGTTAAGTTAACATCAAAATAGGCTTTCCCATTCACTTGATTTCCAAATGTGGTTACCCACATACGTTTGTTTACTGACTTAGAAACAGAAATTGTTTCGGTATAATTTGTTGTGGAGCCAATGCCAAAAGGCGTTTCATCAGCTACTGTATAACTACCAGCATATGCTTCCGCTTCATTATATATTCTAACATTGCGAGTAACAGATGATTCATTGCCTGAAGCATCCATAACCGTATAGGTAACGGTATAGGTAGCGGCAGAATCTTTGTTTACAGGATTGTCAACTTCAATTACAGACCTTAAGTCCCCGTCTTCATCATCCATCGCACTTGCACCTTGGTCGGTATAAGTAGCGTTTAGTGGGCTACTCACATTTGCATCTCCAATTAGCTCAATTACGGGTAGTGTAGTATCTTTTTTCTTACATCCAACACTCAAAATCATGAAAAATAAAAAAGAAAAACAGATATATTTCGTCATGAAGTAATTTGTTAAAAAATGGAATCCGAAATTATTTTGGATCTTTAAATCCAACTAGTATAGACACGCAACCAGCTTCTACCATGTCTTTGTTTGTTCCAGCAGGAGCAGAAACTTCAACAATCATTTGCTGTGTAGCTTGCACATTAAAATCAAAATAATTTATGTTATCTTTTTTGTTTTCAAACAAAACATTTTTGTTCATGTCCATTAGTTTAAATCCAATTTTGCCAAGTACTTCTTGAGAGCAAATAAATAATCTATATTCTTGACCTGAATAAAATGTCATTTCTAATTCTGCCGACTCACCCGCACGTAGTACTGTGCTATTCATTTGACTATTATTTGTATATGGAGCAAGTTTTGGCAAACAGCCTTTTACCATTAGTTTGCATTGTGCATTAGACATGTTTGCATAAGATGCAACAAAAATTAATACAGCTACTTTTAACAGATTTAAACGATTCATCATACTTATTTTATTAGGTTATTTCTAATTGTTTCTATTTTGTTTGTTATTTTTTTTAATTGTTCGTCATTAATCTCTACAACTGTTTCGCCACTAATAGTACTTATTTTATTAGCTGCATCCGTTTTTATGGTATGTTTAGATTGGTTTATTTTTATTTCGTCAAATAGTGTGCGCAGCGATTTTAAATCCTCAATAACCAGATTCAAATTATCGTCTGCCGGATAGCTTTCTAACAAGGATAATACATTGTTTAAGGATAGTTTTTGTTCTCCGATACGGGTTTTTATTTCGTTGTTATTAGTTGTTTCGGCAACTTTTGTAGCTATGTACAATCCTTCTACCCAGCCTCCTGCAATAATTAATGCAGATATGCCGGCTCTGTTTTCGTTTTTTAAATGGGAGTCTGCCACCCAATAGGCATCGGCAATTATTTGAAGTATAGAATCTCTGTTCCCTGAGTTAGCTTCCATTCTCGATGCTGTTCCATCGTCAAATGCATTGCTAATACCCAATTCTTTAGATAGTTTATTTACACATTTTAAGTAAAGCATTGTTTCTTGCGCCTGGTCGAATATACTTGCAAAGCTCATGTCTGTGCCATAAACTCCTAGATTAATCGCTTGGTTGGCAGAGGTAGTGTATTTGCCAATGTTCTCTACATCATTTAGGTATTTTAAATTGTAAACAGCTCCTGCTTTTCGTAATAGACCTGCCATTTCTATTGGAGATGGAATAGAATAAAAAATGTTGTTAGCTTTTTCGGGTTGACTCTCCTTTGTAGAATCAACAGTTTGAGTATCCTCATTTTTTGAGTGGTTTTCACCACAAGAAGAAAGTAGAATAGTGAAGCACACCGCTACTAAAATAAAACAACGTAAAAAGGCACTTTTCATATGAGCTTCTAATATACTAATATTTTTTTATTGCAATAACATTATTGTATTCCCAATAATATTAATTTTAAGCGTATTATACACAATAGTTTGGCAAGTAAAAAAGGAAATAAAATTAAGAAGTATGCGTGGCTTATTCTCATAAGCCCAATTTTGCTGCTATTTCTGTTGGTTACGTTTGTAGCAATGGGGTGGCTTGGGCCGTTGCCTTCTATTTCGGAACTTCAAAACCCAAAGAATAATTTAGCTTCAGAAATATATTCATCAGACATGAAGCTGCTAGGCAAGTATTATGCCGAGAACCGTGTAAATATTAGGTTTAAGGATTTAGATACGAATATGATAAATGCCTTAATTGCTACTGAAGACATTCGTTTTTACAGTCATTCCGGCATTGACGGACGAGGCTTGTTAAGAGTTTTGGTAAAAACGGTTATTGGTGGCGATCAAAGTTCGGGAGGAGGAAGCACCATAACACAGCAATTGGCAAAAATGCTTTTTCCGCGTGAGAAGAATGCGTCTAAATTGAGCTTGGCTGTGCGCAAATTTAAAGAATGGGTTATTGCCGTAAAACTAGAGAGGCAGTACACGAAGGATGAAATTTTAACCATGTATTTAAATAAGTTCGATTTTATTAATAATGCAGTTGGTATAAAATCTGCAGCTCAGATTTATTTTAATTCAACTCCGGATTCGTTGCGTATTGAGCAATCAGCAATGTTGGTTGGTATGGCTAAAAATCCAGCTTTGTTTAATCCTATCAGACGGCCAGAGCGTACGCAAGAAAGAAGAAATGTGGTGTTGTTTCAGATGCACAATTATGGTTATTTAAATAGACAACAATACGATTCGCTAAAAGCATTACCTCTAGGATTGGAGTTTAAACCCGAAGGACACAACGAGGGGTTGGCTACTTATTTTAGAGAGCATTTGCGCGATAAGTTTCTGAAAAATTGGTGTAAGGAAAATAAAAAACCTGATGGGACAGAGTACGATGTGTACAGAGATGGACTGAGAATTTATACTACCATCAATTCTCGTATGCAAAAATATGCCGAAGAAGCTGTGTCAGAGCACATGGCAGATATTCAAGAATTGTTTTTTAAAGATTGTAAGCGCAAAAAAAATGCACCTTTTGCATGGAATGTAAATAAAAAGGAAATAGAGCAAATAATGAAAATGGCTGTTAAGCGCTCCGAAAGATATCGAGTTCTTAAAATTGCAAGCATGCCCGAAGATTCTATCAATTTGGTATTTAATGCACCTATAAAAATGAAAATATTTACATGGAAAGGCGAGAAGGATACTATTATGAGTCCGTGGGATTCAATAAAATACGCTAAAAGTATTTTGCAAACAGGTTTTATGGCTATGGATCCACAAACGGGATATATCAAGGCTTGGGTGGGCGGCATTAATCATAAACATTTTAAGTACGACCATGTAAAAGAGAGCAAACGTCAGGTAGGTTCAACATTTAAACCATTTATTTATGCTCTTGCAATTCAAGAAGGATATTCTCCATGTTATAGAGTGCCGAATGTTCCTGTAACTATTACGTACGATGATAAACAATGGACTCCTTCTAACTCGGATGACAAGGACAATGGGAAAATGGTAACATTGCAATTTGCATTGGCTCGCTCCATAAATTTTGTAACAGCTTATATCATGAAGCAATTTGGGCCAAAAGCTGTTGTTGATTTTGTGCACCGAATGGGTGTTACAAGTACAATAGACCCCGTGCCATCAATCTGTTTGGGAACAGCAGATATATCTGTGTTTGAGATGGTTGGAGCTAATAGTACTTTTGCCAACAAAGGACGTTGGACAGAGCCAATTTTCGTTACTCGTATAGAAGATAAGAATGGCAGGGTGTTGCAAGAGTTTATTCCGAATACCGAAGAAGTGATGAGCGAAGAAAAAGCGTATGTAATGTTATCTCTTATGAAAGGTGTTGTACAATATGGAACAGGCGTGCGTTTGCGTTACAAATACAAATTAAATTCTCCTATTGCCGGTAAAACTGGTACTACCCAAAACAACTCCGATGGTTGGTTTATGGGGCTTACTCCCGATATCGTTGCAGGTTGTTGGGTTGGAGCTGAAGATAGAAGTGTACATTTTAATTCAACCGACCAAGGGCAGGGCGCAAGTATGGCATTGCCTATTTGGGCTAAATTTTTTCAGAAAGTATATGCCGATAAAAAATTAAAAGTATCTCAAGGTGATTTTGATAAACCACAGAAAAAACTTGATATAGAAATGGACTGCAGTAAATACGATAGAGAGATGGATACCAGTGATGATTACGATCCTTTTGAATTTGATAAATAGTGCTTTTAGTTAGAAATATAAATCACAAAATTTAGTACATAAATAATTGAAGGAATGAATAAAACAGTAACAAATGCAGAAGAAGCAATAAAAGATATACAGGATGGGATGGTGCTCATGCTTGGAGGTTTTGGTTTGTGCGGCATACCGGAGAACTGCATTGCAGCATTGGTAAAGAAAGGGGTTAAGAATTTAACTTGTATTTCCAACAATGCAGGTGTTGATGATTTTGGAATTGGATTGATGTTGAAAGGACATCAAGTAAAAAAAATGATTTCCTCTTACGTGGGCGAGAATGCAGAATTTGAACGACAGTTACTAAGTGGCGAATTGGAAGTTGAATTAATTCCGCAAGGAACTTTAGCTACACGCTGTATGGCTGCCGGCTATGGAATGCCTGCTGTATTTACTCCAGCTGGGGTAGGTACAGAAGTCGCAGAGGGTAAGGAAGTCAGAAGTTTTAATGGAAAAGATTATTTACTTGAACATGCATTTGATGCTGATTTTGCGATTGTAAAAGCTTGGAAAGGCGATGCTCACGGCAATTTAATTTTTAAGGAAACGGCAAGGAACTTTAATCCATTGATGGCAATGGCAGGTAAAATAACTATTGCAGAGGTAGAGCAATTAGTTCCTGTTGGAGAATTAGATCCTGATCATATTCATACTCCAGGTATTTACGTTCATCGTATATTTCAAGGTGTGGATTACGAGAAAAGAATTGAACAACGCACGATAAGAAAAAAAAGCTAGAAAGCCCTCCTTGAATAGGTTTGGAGCCGTTGTTAGATTTAGTGTAAATCAAAAAACAATCAACTATAATGTTAGATAAAATAGGAATAGCAAAAAGAATTGCACAGGAACTGAAAGATGGATACTATGTAAACCTTGGTATTGGTATCCCTACACTAGTTGCAAACTATATACCGCAAGGAATGAATGTGGTGTTGCAGTCGGAGAATGGATTGTTGGGAATTGGTCCCTTTCCTTTTGAAGGAGAAGAGAATCCGGATTTGATAAATGCCGGGAAGCAAACAATTACTACCATTAAAGGTTCTGCTTTTTTTGATTCGGCAATGAGCTTTGGAATGATTCGATCCGGAAAAGTTCATTTAACAGTACTTGGGGCCATGGAGGTAAGCGAACAAGGTGATATAGCAAACTGGAAGATTCCCGGAAAAATGGTGAAAGGAATGGGAGGCGCAATGGATTTGGTGGCATCGGCAAAAAATATTATTGTGGCTATGCAACATGTAAATAAAGCAGGAGAGTCGAAATTACTTCCTAAATGCGATTTGCCTATTACCGGCCTAAAGTGTGTAAAACGTATTGTTACTGAATTAGCAGTTATTGATGTTACATCACAAGGGTTTAAATTGATAGAGCGCGCACCGGGTGTTTCGGTTGAGCAAATAAGAAACGCAACAGCAGGAAAGCTCGTAGTGGAGGGGGATATACCTGAAATGAAAATTGACTAAGCATTCAAAAAAAATAAATTTTTCTTTCGAAGAGGGCGTTATTGGTGTAATGGCTCTCTTTTTCTTTTTGTATATAGCAATTAGAGCATTTGTTATTCCAATTACCTGGGACGAATCTTATACGCTGAACGAATATCTTTTAAAAGATATTTTGTTGCTCAGGAAATTTGATTTAATGTCGGCTAATTTTCATTTGCTCAACGTGTGGTTGAGTTGGCTTGTTGCTAAGCTATTGGGGTTCTCAACGTTTGTAATTCGTATTCCTAACATAATAGCATTTTTGTTTTATTGTTTGGGTGTAAATAAAATAGTTCGGCTCTATATAGCAGATTATAGAAGTGTTTTATGGTCTTGTTTGTTTATTGTAAATCCATTTTTACTTGATTTTTTTGGCTTGTGTAGAGGCTATGGTATATCTTTCGCCTTGTTAATATGGAGTATTTATTTTTTTCTATTGTTTATTACAGGAAAAAAGACAATTATATATTTTTTTCTTGCCAGTATATTAATTCAATTGGCTTGTTTGGCAAATTTATCGATGTTATATACATGTGTATCCATGAATGTTTTGGGGGTGTTTATTTTAATCAGAAATAAATTTACATTTCACCATTCAGAAAAAAAATTAGTGTTTACTTGGTTTGTAAGCAGTATTGCTTTTTTAATTTACGTAGTATATAATTTGATTAACCTGAAAGCCAATGGTAGTTTGTTTTATGGTGGCAATACTGGTTTTTGGTTCGATACCATTAATTCCATTGTTTTCAAAAGTTTTTATGGAGCTTCTTACCCTAATTTTGTTCAACTAGTTATAAAGATTTTTTTTCTTTCTAGTAGTGCATTTGTGGTTGTTTCCGCAATTAAAGAAAAAGGTGTTCCTGCAATTGTTTTGCTAGCAGGCGCTACAGTACTTATAAATATTCTTACTTCTCTCTTTTTTGATGTAAAATATTTAGTGGATAGAACAGCTTTGTTTTACTATATCCTGTTTGCTTTGGTATTGTTTGATTTGGCAAAGACAATGAATAATAAGGCTGTAGAGCAGGTTTTTTTAGTAGGAGTTGTTGCAATGTTGGTTGTTAATTTTTTTGTTAGTTTTAATTTTGAATATTATTTGTTATGGAAGTAACACCCAAACATATTGGTGATAAAGGCGAGGTAATTGCTGCTGAATTTTTAGAAAGAAAAGGATATAAAGTTGCCCATAAAAACTGGAGAGTAAAGCAATACGAAGTTGATATTATTTGCGAAACAAAAACAGAAATTGTTTTTGTAGAAGTTAAAACACGAAAAACTGCAGCGCTAGGAGCCCCGGAGAGCTTTGTGGATAAAACAAAACAACGAAATTTGATACAAGCTGCAAATTACTACATGCAATCTGTAAATGCAGATAAAGAATTTAGGTTTGATATTGTTACTGTTATTTCAAACAATCAGGGGCAAAAGGTAGAACATATCGAAAATGCATTTATGCCAAGATGGTAGCTTTTTAAAAATTATTCCGAACGTTTTTTCTTGTAAATTTGAATAGCAATATACATTGCCGCCACAAGTGCTACAATGCCTATGAGCAGCCAGAGCAGTCCGGAGTTGCTTTTCACCACAATTAAAAAAACAATGGCCACAAGTAATATACTTGCCACCTCATTCAATATTCTGAGTTTAAAGGAACTTAGAGGGAATATATCTTTTTGTGCTTCTTTAAATATTTTGTGGCAATACACATGATAGATTCCTAATGCAAAAACAAACAATAGCTTTACAATAAAATAAGCTTGATACAAAAACACTGGATTTTCATATACTAACCACGGGCCAAAAATAAACGTGAAAATGGCGGATGGCCATGTAATGCCATACCATAATCTACGTTGCATAATTTTAAATTGTTCGGATAGTATGTTTTTTTCTAGTTCGGGTTTTTCTTGCGCTTCTCTGTGGTACACAAAAAGTCGTACAATGTAGAACAAGCCCGCAAACCAAGTTACTATGAAAATAATATGAAGAGCCTTGATGTATAACATATTGTAAAGTTACAAGTTATCTAACAGATAGTCTCAAAAAATCTTCCTATTTTACTGTAACCAAAACTATATTATGAAATCGAAATATATACGAGAAACGTTGTCTATAATGACAGAGTTTGTTTTGCCCAATGATACCAATGCGTTGGGGAATTTAGCCGGAGGAAGGTTGTTGCATTGGATGGATATTTGTGCTGCTATAGCTGCACATAGATTGTGTAAGCGTGTGGTGGTTACTGCAGCAGTAAATAATGTCTCTTTTAATCATGCTATCAAATTAGGGAGTATTGTTACCCTTCAGGCAAAAGTTTCACGGTCTTTCAATACCTCTATGGAAATATTTATTGATGTATGGGTAGAAGATGCAGTTACCGGAGATCGTACAAAATGTAACGAAGCTATATATACTTTTGTAGCGGTAGATCAAAATGGTTCTCCATTGCCTGTTCCGCAAGTTGTGCCTGAAACAGAAGAAGAGAAAAGCAGATTTGATGGTGCTTTGCGCAGACGTCAACTGAGTTTAATTTTGGCAGGAAAAATGAAACCTAATGATGCAACAGAGTTGAAGGCGCTATTTAATTTGTAGAGAAAAAATGCCTTACTACAGATACTGTTTCCCTTGCAAACACTTAAAGTCGTTTTGCATTAAGTGGGATTTCTCTACCCCAAGAACTAAGGACCGAAATATTCTCAAGCGAAACAATTACAAAAAAGTGTAATTTTATTAGTATTTATGTCGGGCTAATATGGAGAATAATTGGTAGTTGTGGTTTTTATTTTGTTTAACCTAAGTAATTGACTAAAATTTTCAAGCTTATCGTGAACTATGTATCCTAATTTTCTTTTTCCGTTCTTAAAAATAAAATAAAAAGAACTACCCCAGTCATAACTAGTTGTATTTGCAAAAAATGAAACTTCTTCAATGTTTTTAATGTCAATCTCATATTTTCTAGGTAGTCTAAAAATATATTTAATAGTTATTTTTTTTTCGTAAAAATGAAACTCACATATTCGTCTGAAAAACTGAGCATGCTTTAGTATAATTAATAATAATAAAACTACAGCCATCAGCCAATAATTAAAGATGTATTTACTGTCAACTTTAGAAATAGCAAAGTAGGGTACTCCAATAAGTATTAACCATATAAATTCGCGTATCATATAAATTCCCCAAGGTGGGTAGCTTTTAATATATGTAGATTGATTATAGGAATCCTCCGCTTTTGTATTTCCTGTAATGAGTTCTTTTGGGCTAAGGCTTGTTATGTAGTTATAGCTTTCGTTTAGCAGGGGTGTAAGCCTTTGTGAAATAAACTCTATTGATTTGCCCGAAACATAGGTTTTGGTTGTGTGAAATCTTTTATCTTCTTTAGTGGAATGTGCTACACAGCATAATGTCCAAGAGTTTTTTTTATCGTCAATGTAATCTTGATAAACTGCTATATTATAGCTTATTCCATCTTGTATCCAATATATATCTACTACAAAATCATCATAATATACATAATCATTTCTCTGCTCATAATTAAACCTAAAATTTAACCCTTTTTCTTTAGAAAATAATTTTACTTTTTGTTTTATATTTTTAAAATTCATCAAACTTAATTACGGTTATAATAAAGAGTGAAGAATGTTGGGTGTTAATCACGAATATAATAACCTATTTTATTGCATTAAAGTGTCCTGAAATTAGGTGCTTTTACCAACATTGTTTTTTACAATATTAAATATACAAAAATATCTTGTTGTGTGGTTTGGCTTCCGTTATTGACAATGGAGAATCCATAAACTAATTTCACGAATTCTTTAAAATTCCAAAGATTGAACTGCAAAAACGGGCTTTTTTGCGCACTTTTGCAGTTTATGAAAAATGCTGGATGCAGTTTGTAACTTCACGCTAAAACTACATTGCAATTTAAAACTGCTTATTCCTTGTGAAAAGTTGTATAAATCATCTTGAGGCATTTAAAATTTCTATTCTCCTCCAATCTGTCTTTTCTCGCTTGCTCATTATTCTGTCTCATTTCAGCGAAATCAATTTCTACACCACCCAATACTTCAAGCGGTGTATTGGCAAAGTGAATTTGTTTAGGGCGATTGTTATACTGTTCAACCGTATTGTCTATGGCAGTCAATAGCTCTCCTCTATCTTTAAAGACTTTCAACTTTAAAAATCGATATTTAATTTGCTTTATTACAGCTTCAATCATACTATTCGAAAATGAAACCTAATGATGCAACGGAGTTGAAGGCGCTATTTAATTTGTAGAAGGAGTTTAGTTTAACACAGATAAAATTTTGTTGATTTAGCGCCTATGTAAGGAGGGACTACTTTTTAAAAAGGAACTATTTTTTATCCAGTACAAATACGCCAAACCCCACACAGTTATTGCGACTTATAAACTGACTTTGAATTAATTGAAAATTATTTTTTGCAATTATTTTTTCGAAAGAAATTAGATAGTCTGTGCCACGGGCATTAATTACATTGTCTAGTCCATAAAATGTTTTTCGTGCTGTAATCCAATTCGCGTCTAATTGATTAACAGATGTGTTATATAGTTTGGCAAAAGCTTCTAGATTATTATAGATAGTTACAATTACGACAGATTTTTTTGCTAGGTATTTTAATGAATTTTCAAAGACTCCAAAACTTTCGTAGCTGCCATCATTTAAGGCAGAAGAAATATTGGAGTCTATCACTAAAAAATTATAATCATCTCGCAATAGCTTTCCATTTGCAATAGCCTCAACACTATCTCCGCATATTACTTTAGCGTTTGGATTTATTTTTTGAGCCTGTTTTGCATAGTACGGGTCAATTTCCCATAGTTCTAGGTAGTCGGTTAGCTCTGCATAATCTAAGGAAGTGCTGGTTCCAATAAAGCCAAACACTTCTAATGCAATAATTTTTTCAGGAAGATATTTATTCGATTGCAATGTTTTGATAATAAGTTGCAAAGCGGTAAATGCTCTTTCTCTAGAGAGTTTTAATGCAAAAAATCTACTAAATAGCTGCCTTTTAGTGTATAGATATTTCTTTAAACTCATCTATTTTTTGGCAATGGTTGAGCTGTAATTAACAAAAATGAATTATTTACTTAACCTATTCATTAAAATTCATCACATCGTGCCCACCGTCTAATAAATATTTATCTCTTTCAAACACTTTAAGATCGCTTGCAACCATTTCTTTTATTAAATCTTCTACGGTGTATTTAGGTTTCCACCCCATGTTTTTATATGCTTTGCTGGCATCGCCCACAAGCAAATCTACTTCTGCAGGGCGGTAATATTTTTTGTCAATTTCTACTAATATTTTTCCATTGGCTTTGTTTATTCCCTTTTCATTTTCTTCTTTTCCTTGCCATTCAATATCTATTCCAACTTCTTTAAAGGCTAAGTCTATAAATCGTCTAACAGATATTTTTTTGCCTGTTGCTAATACATAATCATCTGCCTCTTTTTGTTGCAGCATCATCCACATTCCTTCTACATAATCTTTTGCATGACCCCAATCACGCTCAGAGTCAATGTTTCCCATGTAAATTTTTTCTTGCAAACCTAAATGTATTTTAGCAACTGCTCTTGTAATTTTACGAGTAACAAATGTTTCTCCGCGTATTGGACTTTCATGGTTGAACAAAATTCCATTGCATGCAAACATTCCGTATGCTTCTCGGTAGTTTTTGGTTATCCAAAATCCGTATAGTTTGGCTACTCCGTATGGAGAGCGAGGGTAAAATGGTGTTGTCTCTTTTTGTGGTATTTCTTGCACCAATCCGTATAGCTCGGATGTAGAGGCTTGGTAGAATTTGGTTTTCTTTTCAAGACCTAGAATTTTAATTGCTTCTAATAAACGCAGTGTACCAATTGCATCTGCATTGGCAGTATATTCCGGTGTTTCAAAAGATACTTTAACATGGGACTGAGCCGCCAAATTATAAATCTCATCGGGTTGTACCTCTTGAACTATTCGAATTAAATTTGTGCTATCGGTTAAATCGCCATAATGTAAAAAAAGTTTAACTCCTTTTTCGTGCTGGTCCTTGTATAAATGGTCAATTCTGTCGGTATTAAAAAGAGAGCTTCTGCGTTTTAATCCATGAACAGTATATCCTTTGCTCAACAAAAGTTCTGCAAGATATGCTCCGTCTTGTCCTGTAATTCCTGTAATTAATGCTACTTTAGACATGCTTGTTTTTTTTATAAAAATAGTATAAAATAATTAGGTTTACTCATCTCCTTATAATTGATTTACGTAGGATAGTGGAGGAGGTTTGAGGCTACTAATGGTTTCGTTTAATTGAATAATATTATCTAGCAATTTGCTGGTTCCTATTCTGAAATAATTTTTGTGCAACCATTTGTTTCCCAAAATGTTTTTTACAATGCTGTAGTAATCCAGTGCTTGATTAATGTTGCTAATGCCTCCAGACGCTTTTATACCTACCATTTTTTTATGAGTAATAAAATGCGCTAAAATACATTCACAAATAATTTCAATGGCTTCATTGGTTGCACCAATGGCTGTTTTTCCTGTTGATGTTTTTATAAAGTCTGCCCCTGCTTTTATGGCTACCTCGGTAGTTTTAGCTATTATTTCTTTCGACTGTAATTCTCCGGTTTCCAAAATAATTTTTAGAGTAATGTCTTTTCCGCATACTTCTCTTATGGTCGCAATTTCCTCATATAAATCATCCCACTTTTTGTTTAGTGCCTTGTATCTAGGAAAAACATAATCAATTTCATCGGCACCATGATCAATGGCATATTTTACTTCAGAGGTTTTGATAGGCAACGGTACTTGCCCACTTGGAAAGCCGCCTGCTACTGAAGCGGTTTTTACAAAGGTGTTTTTTGTTATTTTTTTTGAAGATTTAATCCAAATTGGGTAAATACAAATAGCTGCTACGCCATTAGTAATTCCTTTTTCGCATAAGGAGGATATGTTTTTGGAGTCGTCTGTACTGTTTAGCGATGTTAAATCAATACAAGAAACAAGATGAGTTAAAATACTACTTGGTATTTTAATGTTTTTAGCGTGCGTTTGTGTCATAGTGTTTTTATAACACTACAAGTTAAAAATTAATAGGTGTTTGAAAAATTATTTACCTATCAAGTTTTTATAATCATCTGCACTTAGTAGAGAGTTTAATTCGCTTGTGTTGGAAAGTTCTACTTTTATCATCCATCCATCGCCATATGGGTCAGCATTTACCTTTTCCGGATTTGTTGTAATGGCAGGATTCACTTCTGTAATTTTTCCCGATACAGGCATAAAAAGATCTGAAACTGTTTTTACGGCTTCAACGGTACCAAAAATTTCCTCTTTAGTTAAAGTCTCTCCTTGGGTTTCAATTTCTACGTAAACAATATCACCCAGTTCGCTTTGCGCAAATTCTGTAATTCCAATAAAAGCAGTGTTGCCTTCTGTGCGAATCCATTCGTGATCTTTTGTGTACTTTAAGTTTGATGGGAAATTCATAGTTTTTGTTTTTGGTACAACAAAATTATACTTTTTTTTCTTGTAGCAATGGGTGTCGATGGTCTTACTCAAAAAAAAGCAGAAACTTCTTAGTTTATTGAGCTAACGAGAAGCGTAATGCAATACCCCAATTTGTATTTTGGCTAGGGAAGGTGTTAGATACAATAGGGTTGTTAATTACGCGATTGTAAAAAAATCGGATGTTTAATTTGTCGCTAAGTTGGTAATCTGCGGTGGTATTTATGTTTATTACTCGCTGTCCGGCTTGTGGCTGGCTTACTTCCTCGTTTATTCGTCTTATAACGGTGCTGTTTCTTCTAATAGAAAGATCGGCTTTTAAATTCATGTCGCTTTTTACAGCTTTTCCTTTTATTTTTATTTGTTTAATGGTAATGTCTCGTATTCGATAACCGCTGCCAATAACAATTTCACGACTGGTAGTTTCGGTTAAAAGTTGCGAACCGGTGCTCAACGAAATATTTCTATCTCTCTTAATTTCTATGTTACTAATTAAGCTGTTGTTCCAGGTGGCATCTAGCTTTAATAACGGGCTAAACTGCTCTGAAATGGTAACGGCTGTAATAATTTTTTCAGGTACATAGTTGTTGTCTACCAAACCTCTCACGGATGAGTAGCCTTTACCTTCGTCTTCGATAAATAATAAGTTGTTGCCATACGAACCCACATTATACGTTGATTTGTATCCATGAGACAGTGTGAAGCTCTTGAAATGTTTTTTTACTTTTTCGAGTTTTTGCAATCCATCGTAGGTAATTTTCCAATTAGGCAAAGGGATTAATGGAAATACATTGGTATTTGCTTTGGTTGGACGTTTCCCGGAATATGCGCTCATAAAGGCCGGTATTAATACGTCTTGAGAAAGTTCTCCGTATCCATCATAAAATCCATCACCTCCTTTTGCAAGAGTGGAGCCTGTTTTTTCATTTCTTTCCTGAGCAAGTATAGCAGACACATCTGCACGGTAGTTAAGTAGATTTTGGAAAACTTCGTTGTCGTAGGTGCCTTTTTCATCTTTTTTGAATGCGGTTCTAATGGTTAAGTACGACATAGAAAAATTTCCACTTTCAACAGGAGATTCGCCTTTATAAACTTGTTCTAAGTTATCCCAACGATAAAATTCGTTATAGTTGCGAGAGCGAGTCTGGTTTGCAGTAAGCTCAACTCTAAAGCTTGGAAGCGGTTCCATGTTTGCTCTAAAATTAAGTGTTTTGGAGCTGGTGTTTGAATAAGGTAAATTGAGCAACGGATTTTTTATGAGCCAACCTTCTTTCCCGGCTTGTGGTCTGATATCTTTTTGGCTACCGAAAACAAATCCAAATCCTGGTGCCATAGTTTGTGGGTTAATACCAATTATTTGAGTAGAGTCGTTAAATCCGGGTAATATAGTTCCGGAATTATGTGTGTAGTTTGCCGATACATTTCTTATACTAAGAATAAAGCGAGTAACATACTTAAATGCATCAAAATTGCCGGATTCTTCTTCTTTCTTTTTTTCTTTTTTCTTTTTAGCGTCAGTGGAGTCTTTAGGCTCTTTTAGATTGAAATTTTTTGCCACTTCTTTCTTCTTTGCTGCTTCTTTATTTTTTTGTTGTAATACTTTTTTAAAGTAAGGTACTTTGTTGTACAGCGTAGTCATATTTAGCTGTGCATTAAATTGTTTAGAGTTTGAGTTTTGAATAGTATTTCCAAGCGAGTCGGCCGCAAAAGACGCTCTTGTCCACATGTAAGTACTTGAGTAGCGGACAGACGATGTTACAAAATCAAATAGTGGAATTTTGTTAATAGGTATGGTATAATTTACATTCGCATTTTGTCGGAAACTTGTATTTATTCCTAAATTTTTAATATTGTCCATCACACTATCTCTTTTTTCTTTGGTGTCTATTCTTCCTCCGGGTTCCATTATACGAGCTGTATTGGAGGCGTTGTAATCAAGTTTTATCCCTTTCGACAAATCATAATTTAAATTGTAATTTCTATTCCAGTTAAATGTTTTGGTATAGTTTGTTGGGAGTTTAAAGTCAGTAGCAGTAATGTCTCTGTTTTTTATTTCACTAAAAGCTCTGTCAATATCACTTGTAAAGCTGTATTTGTTGGGGTATGGACTAAAATTAAAATCTCTAACCAACGCTAAATGTTTAGATTTTAAAAAAGAAATTTTTGCGAAAGGTTTTATACTTTTCGGATTTGCAGAATAGTTGTAGGTAAGCCCAACTCGGTGCGACCGTTGTGAACTATACTCAGTATTAATGTTTCGTTTGTACAATTCGTTAAATGCGTATGTAGCCGAAAAATTCGACAAATCGTAAATATGAGATTTTTTGGCATCCGGGCTTTTTTCTTTACGTACGTTGGTAAAGTTTATACTTCTACGTTGCGTATAATCTTCTGTGATTCGCTTTAAGGAGTCTCGTTGTGCTTTAGGCAAATCCGGGAGAACTTTTTTCATTTCAATATCCGGGTCAAGTGGGTTGAACTGAGGTGTTTTTATGGTTTCTCCAACACCAACATACATAGGTATTTTAACGCCTAACTTATCCGGTAATAATTTACCTACTTCTAAGCTCGAAGAAATGTCGTACTGTTTAACCGTTTCTCTGCTTCTTTCACTTACTTTTTTCTCGATACTTCCAAAAAATGGTGTGCTCATATTTCCTGCCAACGATAAATTACCTAAGTCGGCTAGTTTTGCATTTACACGCGCATTTGCAGCCCAACCGCCACGTTTGTCAAATTCAGATAATCGTAATTCGTTAATCCATACTTCTCCGCATTTTGCCTGGCCATCGGCACTTTTAGGATTTCTAACACCAATCATCACTACTTTTACAGACGCTAGATTAGGGTTACCTACAATGGTTATTTTGTTTTTCCCTTCGGGGCTGTCTTCATCAATAATGGTATAGGGCATTTGATTATTTATGTTCGGATTTTGCCCCACAGCCAAATTCCTTTTTAGTTTTGCTTCTTGCAATAATTCAAACGGGAGTTCTAATCTATTCGCATCCGGCCAAACACGCAGTTGGTCATCTTGGTTATTGTTCGTGTAAGTACCAGCAGGTGTAAGTTGAAGCGGAATTTCATATTCGTAATAGTTGTTTATGTAGTCCGTTCCTAATCTAATAAAGGCAGTAAGTTCATTGTCTTTTAAATTGTCATTTGCAGATGATTCAGCATGAACAAACATTTCAATTTTTTTGAAAGAGCGTACATCGTATTCCGTGTTTTTAAATACAGCTCTTGCTTCGCCATCTTTTAAATCGCATAGGCGCAATGAAAGAGCTTGTTCATTTAAAAGGGTTTGTCCTACAGATTGAATATTGTTTTGTCTTTCGATACCCGGAGGTAATACATAATTTACAGGATTTCTATTAGAGTTCTCTTCAATATTTACACCCGACATGGTAAATAGTGTAGTAGCGTCATTTGGGTCGGCAAACTCTCCTGGAGATAAAATTGGTTTTTCGTAAACACGCCACTGGTTACTTACCAATTCGAATCGAGCAAATCGAAGTACAATAGGTTTGTCAAAACCTTTTAAAAAAGTTCTAATAAAACGGATAGATCTAAAATCTTCAATTTCTCCTATTTTGCTGTCAAATTCTTTAATTGGGATTTTGAATTGAATCCATTTAACAGGCTTGTTTATTCCTTGTGGATTAGCAGTAATAATATCCGTAATGTAGTTTTGTCCTACGGTATTTAAATCTCCCGGTCGCATACTAATTTTGTATTGAAAATAGTTTTCAATTTCGTTTAGTGTGTTGTCTCTGTTTATATCTTCCTCGTTGGGGTTGGCCGATGCCATGGTTGGATATTTATCGCTATTCAAGTTGTCGGACTGTTCTTGTGTTGGAGAGTTCCCTTCCAATCCGTTCCATTTTTTGTAGCGGTCTAATGTTTTTAATTGCGCATTGTCATAATCATCATCTCTGTAATAATTATAATTATCTGCCGATGGATCGCTGCTAACTAAGTCGTATGCAGGCGAAGTTGTTCCATATTTTGAAGCAATATCTTGTAGATACGAATTAAAAAAACTTCTTTCTTCGTCATCGTTAAAGCCGTCTAGTCCTACATCCTGAAATTCTCTTCCGGTAAGTTCAAATGCTTTGTTTACGGGCTGTATAATTGGAATTCGTCCCCAGCTGGTTGTATCTACGTTGGTAATATTCGCTGAGTTTGGAAATCCGTTTTCATAACTTCTTCTTGAATCTCTTAGTACATCTTCGGAAACGTTACCGATGTTTAAGTATAAATCACCGGTAGTGCTGTTAAAGGTGTTGTCCACATTGTACGGATCCATCATCCAAAGTTGGACAAACCCAATATTAGCTGCTTCAAAATCGTTTGTTTCAATTCTACGCATAATACCACCCCAGCGGCTTTCCGGATTTTTTAAAGTTCCGTTTACTGTTATTGAAGTGTCGTAGTTATAAGCACCGCGCTCTTCCGGATAATACGCTAAATCAAGTGTTTGAATAGGTTGTGGTTGATTGTTCGGGTTTTGTCTGTTAGGGAAAACCTCTTGCTCAATTACTTGTCGTGTTAAATGGTTGTTAAAGTCGGTAGTAGAATAGTAGCTGGGAGTTTTGTTACTGGTTTCTATTTGAAACAAATTATCTAATTGATACCATGCTAATTTAGCTCTATTTCTATTGTATCTAATGTCGTTTATATACGAACCTTCTGGAAATAGAAGTGGCTGGTTTTGGGGCGTACTGGCAATGCTCCAAGCAAATTGAGATCTTAAGTCGATGGTATTTTGACTTCCTTCAAAATCGTCAATGTAGGAGTTCCCTTCTTTTCCAATTGCTTTTGAATGTCCGGGAATTAAATGCGCAAACTCTCCTGCAACATTAATATTAGAAGGCTCTTTAGTAGATATGAGCGGAAGTTTGTCCAAAAATCTTGTTATAAAAGGAGCTTCGGTACGGTAGTTTCCGTCCAAGCCCCAAATGGTATTTTTAATTGGCTCATCACCAATATTTACTTTTTGTGTTATTGGTCGTTCATTTAACCGTAAGATAGTTCCTCCCAAAGAAAAGTCTCTGTTTACTCGGTAATCGAGTCGAGTACCAAATAAAGATTTAGATTGAATATTAAATAAGGAATTGCTTTCTAATGACACCTTTATGGGCGTTCCTGAATTTAAGATTCCTTGATTAATAATTTTAACACGTCCTAATGTGTAATCTACAGTATAGTCAACATTTTCTTGCAATACCATACCTCCGGCTGTTACATTTACAGAGCCTTGCGGGATGTTAATAGCGTTTAACGAAATTTCAGAGCTGCTAGATGATTTGTAAGTTCCTCTAAATTTAAAACGATTTTTGTCAGGATGCTGTTGCGCAGAAACGCGTGTAGAGTCATATAGTTGTTCAAATACGAATTGGTCGGCTACGTTTTGATCGATAAATTTAGACCGAAGGTCCTTTCCAAAAGGCTCGATGGTAGGTAAAAAGATTCGTCCATTATTTGGCGTGATTGTCAATCCGTCCAAAAAGTCAAACGTTCCATCCGGTTGCGCATCTCCATTTACGTTTATTTTATCCATTCGTAATGTTTGTAACAGTACTCTGCCACTCACATTAGTTTCTGATGCAGGAGCTGGTAAAAAGTTGATGTCTGTTCCTGTAGAAGGATTTGAATAAACCGCATCTAATTTAAAATCTTGAGGGTTTACTTGGTAGGCGCCAATAGAATATACGTTTTTCATCATTAAATCCCACAGCTCCGATTGATTTCTTGGGCTCATAATTTGGCCTTTAAGCATTTTTACAATAAGCAAGCTATCGGTTGCAATGTTATCGGTAGAAAACTCTCCAACTTGAAAAGTTTGACCATTGAAGGTGTATTGGAATGCAACTGCTAAAACTTCATCTTGCAAGCGTTGGCTTAATGAAATATAACCCAATCGAGGGTTAAAGGTAAATTCGCTTGCTGATAATTTTCTGGCCTGCTCCAATTTTACAAAATGTTTGTCTGTTAACCCAAGTGGTAGTAAAATAGGAACAGCGGTATTTATATTTCTTATGCCCGGAAAGTTGGTTGTTAAATTTTGTGGATTTAAGGTGTTGTTGCCATTTTGAGGATTTTCTGTTGCACTTGCAAAGTCGGCATAAATAGTTGGCGTTGTATGACGTGCTGTATCTCCTAGGTCAGTTAAAGCTAGAATGTTTCGTACGTTATCTTGAGAGCCATTTCGGTTGGTAACCCATACCTCTACTTTTGTAATATTTATTCCCGATGAAACAATTGGTAACGTTGCCATTGCACCGTTGTATTTATTTCTAAAGTATTGTGATAAGAAATAATGTTTGTTGTCCTCATACATATCCGCATTAATCTCAAACTTACTGATTTGCGCACCCCCGGTAACTTCTACTTCGGAGCGTTTGCCGCGTTGTTGAGAAAAGACAGTTGTAGCTGTAAGTTTTCCAAATTGCATTTGGGTTTTTATACCAAATAAGCTTTGGCTTCCTTGAATTAAAGACCCAGTAAGTGGTAAACTAACATTTCCAGCTTCAATTTTTTTAATAATATCGTCTTCGTATCCATTAAATTCCAATTTCATTTGATTTTCAAAATCAAATTGGGCTTGGGTATTGTAGTTGGTAGATATTTTGAGCTTATCTCCAATTTTACCTACCACGTTTAGCTGTATATTTTCGTTGAAATCGAAGGTGGTTATTTTACGCTGTCTTTCGGGTAGTGCCGGATTTTTATTGCGAGATGTATTAGCTCCAAAAGATAGTTCTGCAGACCCTTGCGGACGGATGTCGATTGTGTTTCCTCCAAATATTCTATCAAATACTTCGCCACCTACGTTTAGTTTGGGTGCAAATACTTTAGATGTATTGCCGCTGGTTAAATTCTCCGCTTCATTTTTTTGTTTCCAATAGCCTTTTACAAATTTGTTTAGTTCGTAGTTGCTAAACTCCTCGGCATCCATATAGGTGGGAGTGCGGTATAGTTTGTCGCCAATTTTCTGAACAATGTTGTATGTGCCGGTTATTGGGTCGTATTCAATGGTTGTAGTTATGTTCCCTGGATTATTAAGTTTTAGACCTCCTGTATTCGGAAAGTTTAATGGGTCTTGATACGAGTCTTTAAATTTATACTTCAGTTCTTCTGCTTTACCTGTGTCTCCGGAATTTGTGGTGGTTTGCTTTTCTGATTGTTGTTCGGATGGGGCAGAGGTAAAGTTATAGCGGTATTTTCTTTCTACACGAGCTCTAGCACTGGAATTCCACATAAGTGAAAAGAATACAATACATGCAGAAAAGAAACTTATATGTTGTTTGTATTTCTTCAAAACTAAAGGCTAACTAAATGTTTTTTAATGCTTGTTTAATAAGATCTTCTACAGAGTTTATAGAAGGGTTAACCTTTAATGCTTTTTCAATACCTTTTTCTGCTATATTTTTGGCAAATCCCAACATGTTTAAAGCAGATAACGCTTCAGTTTTAAAAGTATTGTTATTAGTAATAAAAATATTTGCACCCATATCTTTGGATGAGATGCCCACTTTGCCTTTTAAGTCAACAATAATGCGCTGTGCAGACTTTTCTCCAATTCCCTTTACGCCTTTTAGAAGGGCTACATTTCCCGTAGCAATTGCAGTTGATATTTCTTCCGGTGATAAGGACGATAAAATCATTCTAGCAGTACTAGAGCCCACCCCTGATACCGAAATCAACATCCTAAACATTTCTCGTTCTTGTTCGTCTGCAAATCCATATAGTGTATGTGCATCCTCTCTAATGGCTAGATGGGTAAATAGTTTGGCAGATTTTAATTCACCAATTTTAGTATAGGTATTTAGGGAAATATTCACTAAAAATCCAATTCCATTGCACTCTACCACTACGTAAGTGGGGGTTTTTTCGGTAATATTTCCTACAAGGTGATTATACATGTTAAATAAAAGACGTGAATATATTAAAAAGTTGCCTGAATTTTTTTTGTTTGTGCATCAACTACGGCAATTGTTACCATGTTTACTATTTCTCGAACAGAACTACCTAATTGTAATATGTGAACCGGTTTTTTTAAACCTATTAGTATTGGTCCAATTGCTTCGGCTTTGCCCATTTCTTGCATAAGTTTGTAGGCAATATTCCCGGCAGCTAAATTTGGAAATATTAATGTATTTACCTTTTTATCTAATAATTCAGAAAATGGAAATTGTTCCTTAAGTAGCGCATTATTAAGTGCAAAATTTGCTTGCATTTCTCCATCTACAATTAATCCCGGATAATCTTTATGCAGCATGTTTACTGCATCTCTTACTTTGTTAGGTATTTCGCCTTCGGCAGATCCAAAATTAGAGTAGGATAACATGGCTACACGCGGAGTAATGTTAAATTGCTTTACAGTACTTGCCGTTAAAACGGTTATATCTACTAAATCTTTGGCAGTCGGATCTACATTCATGGTAGTATCTGCAAAAAAGAAAGGACCTTGTTTAGTTACCATAATGTACATTCCCGCTACACGACTTACGCCTTCTTGCACCCCAATTACTTGCAATGCAGGTCGTATTGGGTCGGCATATTTTCGGGTAAGTCCGGAAATCATTGCATCTGCATCTCCCGTTTCTACCATCATGGCGCCAAAATAGTTGCGCTCTTGCATAATTTTACGCGCTTCAAATAAGGTATATCCTCTGCGTTTACGTTTGTTAAAAAACAGGTCGCCAAACGTATTACGTCTTTCTTCTTCTTCCTTGCTGCGTGGGTCTATAATTGGAATGTCTGATAAATCGAGACTGTGTTTTTCTATCAGCTCTTTTATTTTTACAGGGTCGCCTAAAAGTATAGGTTTTGCAATGCCTTCGTCTTTAACTTGCTGTGCCGCTTTTAAAATTTTATAATGGTCGGCTTCGGCAAATACAACACGTTTCGGGTTTTGTTTGGCTCTATTTGCAATGCTTCTGATTAGCTTATTATCTAACCCTAGTCGGTTATTTAATTCGGTTTTGTAGGCTTCCCAGTTGGTAATACTTTTTTGAGCTACTCCTGATTCCATAGCCGCTTTTGCAACGGCAGGTGCAACGGTGGCAATAAGTCGGTGGTCTATAGGTTTTGGAATAATATAATCTGATCCAAAAACAATATTTTTTAATCCGTATGCAAGATTTACCGAATCGGGCACAGGTTCTTTGGCTAAGTTGGCAATGGCATAAACCGCTGCTAGCTTCATTTCTTCGTTTATTTTGGTAGCACGAACATCTAATGCACCCCTGAAAATAAACGGAAATCCAAGTACATTATTTACCTGATTAGGATGATCGGAGCGGCCTGTAGCCATAATTATATCTTCTCGAGCGGCAATTGCTTCTTGATAGGATATCTCAGGAGTTGGGTTGGCCAATGCAAATACAATTGGGCGGGCTGCCATGGATTGAACCATTTCTTTTGTTACAATATTACCTTTTGAAAGGCCAACAAAAACATCTGCACCAATCATTGCTTGCGGCAAGGTCTCAATATTTTTTAGGGTAGTAGCAAAGTGTCTTTTATTGTCATCGATATCTGTTCGTGATGTGGTTATAACACCTTTGCTATCTAGCATTACAATGTTTTCTTTTTTAGCTCCAACAGCAATGTAAAGTTTAGCACACGATATAGCAGATGCACCTGCACCATTTACCACAATTTTTACTTTGTCTAATTTTTTGTTT
>JAFLBG010000014.1 GCA_017303975.1 Bacteroidota bacterium | reverse complement strand
ATGGTGGTAGAAGCGGTCAGCCTTGCCTTGTTGGTACGCTATGGTATTTACTTTGCCGCTGATTAAGTCGTACTCGTAATCTACTTTCTTATACCTAAAGGCTTGCGCATCATCCGGATCCATTCCATTATTTACCAAATCATACCATAGTTTTTGGTTGTCTATCAATAAGCTTTTTACGTTCCCATGCAGGTCGTATGTGAAATGCAACGCATGTTGATATGTAGTATCATTGCCATCCAGCGTATCTTCGTATGTAACAGTTGCTACACGTTTTCGTAAATTTTCTTGTTTGAAAAAACCTGTATCTACCAGTTGTTGTGTATCGTAGTAGGTGTGTGTTACTTCCGTTCTACTACCGGTTCCATTGTACCATCCACTATACAAACTATCGCTAATGGTGTATTTATTAAAATACCCATTTACATAGGTTCCAAAAATATCTCTAAACAAGAAATCGGTTGGAGCATCTTCATTTTCACCTTTTTCGCCAACTTCAACTATTCTACCTAACGCGTCATAAACAGTGTAACTGTACTTCTTAAAGGGAGATATATTATACTGGCGAGTATTTTGCGATAGGATTAATCTACCCAGCCTATCGTACCAATGGTACACAGAATACATAAAGGATTCATCGTGAATCAATCGTGCATAGTTAGGAGTGGTGGTAGCCGTATTCCAACTGCCTCCCACAAAGCCATTATATCTTCTAGGAAAGAACACTGTTTTTATGTCTATTTCTGTGCTGTCATTTACCCCATATATATCGTTACTTGGTTGTGCTGCCCATACTGTACTATCCCCGGTAATTGTACTGTTGCTAAATATATCGCCTGTGCTTCTTAGCAATAGTCCTCCATCTCCAACGATGTACCCATTTTTGTCGTCATGAAAGAATACGTCATTCAAATTGGTTGTAGTTGCATGACTTGGCCATGTGGCTGTGCTTTGTATTGCATGAGTGCTTCCGTTTAAATAAAAGGCACTGCCGCTTTTCCCTACTGCGAGGGCATTCCCATTATCAAAAACAAACACGCCATTTAATCCTTTTCCAATATAAGAAGGAGTAACGGAGGTTGTCCAACTGCTACCTCCGTTGCTACTGTAAAAGTAGTGTGGTAAGCTACTACCTCCGGTTCCTTTGGTTCCCACAATATATCCTTCATTATTCTTTACATCAATATCGGTAAATACTACCGCTGTTGCCGTGGCACTATTCAATGCTTGTATAGAACTTACTGTATTGCTGCTTACAACCGCTACATAGCCTCGCTCTCCTGCAATGTTAGCGGTAGAATTTGTATAGGTAAATACAGCATACGGATCAATTAAATCGCCACTGCTAATGGTAGGTAAAATAAAATTCCAACTGCTACCGCCATTGGCTGTTTTACGAATGCTTCCTTTCAATCCTACAATGTATCCATTAGATGCGTCAGCAAAATGGATGTCATTTAGTTTTGGTAAAAACAGTTCTTTTAATTTAGCTCCGCTTGCGCCACCCATATTGTACATGGCAGCACCTGAGCCAACAGCTATAGCCATAGCATTGCTGCTGCTAAAGGCCAACCCGTTTACATGCTGTGCTGCGGTGTTTACGCTTACCGAAACAGGAGAAGGACTATTTACATCGGCAATGTAATTAATTGTTCCGTTTTGCGCTGTGATATAGGCTTTGATTCCACTGCTATTCTTTACGGCAATATCTGTTATATTGTTTGTTGTTCCCGAGTTTAAGCTTTCCAATTGGGCTGTTATACCACTAATTGATTTTATTCTAAGCAGTGCTCCACTATCGCCACCTACCAGTGTATCGTTTCCAGAGGTAAATGCAATGGCCTTAAATGGTGTGGCAGTGCCACTCTTCAAAGCTTGCCAGCTACTTCCATTGGTAGTGCGAACAAGTACTCCATCGTCTCCACAGGCTAAAAGTGTATTTGTACCTAATGCTATTAAATCGTGCAAGGCAGGAGGAACCGTATTAGGGCTTGTCTCCGTAAAACTACGTGGTGTTAAAAACCCTCCTGCTCTTCTCCATAACTCTCCGCTTTCGCCACCTGTTAGGTGCCTATATGTAAACGCAACTGTATTAGACACAAAACAAGTAAGGCTATTGCTTGGTGTAATTACTGCATTATCATACGTGGACACTGTAGTAGTTCCGGCAGCACTTAATGCTATTTTATGTAAATAGTAATTTCCTGCGTTTACACTTAGCGTGTAAATGGAATTGTTATTTATATTCTCACTTAAGTCGAGATAATTATGTGAGGCGGAGCCACTAAAATCAGAAATGGTTACATCAATACTTGTATCGGAAATACTTGTTTTAAATAATGCAGCCAGTTTTTGTGTGTCGTACAATGCTGTACCTGTAAGGGTATTGCCAATTACAGCCATCACAATTTTTTTGAAAGCAGGGCTGCTGCCTGTAACCGCGGTATTACTTACATTAAACCAAAACGGATTTGGCTTTTCCGCTTCATTGGTAAAATACACATCCTTACTATTTCCGGCTGCAATAGCAAAAATAGAGCTCCCCGAATAATTCTTTGCCCATGCCGTAGCAAAATTAATTCCCCCGGCACCAGATGGACTTATATTTATTGTTCCAAAACTACCTGCATAAAACACCACTCGTTTTACATTGCCTGCGTTTCCAGCAGCAATAAAATTCCCCACTGAATATTGATAAATACTGTTGTAATATTCTCCCGAACCACTTAGCAAACTCCACGTTGCTCCACCATTAGTAGTTGTATAGAGTTGACCATAACCGGTCGAGCTATCAATAACTGCAAGTCCATAGGAGTTGTCAATAAAGGCAATATCTCTTATGTTTTTTGTTAACCCTGTACTAACGGTATTCCAAATAGTACCCCCATCTGTACTCTTTAAAAGTAATCCCTCTTTTCCGCTGGCAAACACCGTATTGGTTCCGGCAGAACCAATAAAGTTGATATCTAAAATATCTGTTGTGCGTTGAGATGCCTGTAGGGTCCATGTAGAAGCAGTGGAACTTTTAAATACATACCCTAGATTATTTACATCTTTGGCTGTTGCGAAATAATTGGTACCATCATGAGTAACGGAGGTTATATCGTAGGCAGATGAAATTCCCGTTGCTGCCGAAAAGGTAACACATGCATTGGTCGTTGTAAATATTGCGCCCGCTTTTCCTGCTACTACTCCCTTTTTTCCGTTGATAAAATAGAGTGCTTGTAAGTCATTGGTTCCCGCATTTTCGTAGGTATTGAATAAATCCCACGTTCCACCACCATCCAATGTACGCATTACTGTACCTGCTGCTCCCACAGCATAGCCGGTGTCGTTTACTAATTGTATCTTGGCAAAATCTACTCCAATTTGATTGTTTACCCTGGCCCAATTTGCACCCCCATCATTTGTGGTATATACATATCCTCTGTCAATTCCGCCAATAGTAATATAGCCTGTTAAATATCCGCGGCTCTCGCTTACAAAATGCGAAGTAACTATTTTCAATCGGCTGTCCAATCCATTGGTAAGCGAATATTCCCAACTATTAATTTTATCGTGGTCGGGCAAACTTTCTTTTACCAACTGCCCCAAACTATTGTATTCGTAGGTAGTTGCAATGTGATGATCGGTGTAAACCAGATGCGTATTGTTTGCTCGATCTGCTGCTATTTCCTGTGACTTGGCATCGGCATAACTTGTTATGTCAAATGCATTGATACCCTCCGGAGGCACTGTTCTTACCAGGTTTCCTGCTTGGTCGTAATAATACAAAGTAAAGTGATACTCTTTGTCGTCATATTTTACAGTGTATAATTCGTTTGCTTTTACACAATGTGCATTGTACTTAGCAGCAAATGCGGTAGTTAGGCTATCGACATATTGCGCATAGCGTGTTTCGGCATTTTCAATGGCAATATTGAGCAATTGCTCTGCACACGGATTATCAAACTTGGTAAAAAACGGAGAAGGTTTATTGTCCGGTGGTGCCTGTGTGTTACATGTAAACCTAACTGCGGCACAATTGTAATTCAGGTTTTTATTTCTAATAATATCCAAGGAATCAGTAATTACTCCATCAATTACAGCACGCAAATACGATTGGTATTGGTCTAAACAATAACAATATCCATCTTGGGCAAATGATGCTTCGGATTGTACGAAAGAAATAGTATAGGTATATAATTCAAATTCGTTTGCCCAGGTATTAAAGGCTTCTACTGTAGTTAAGTATTCTTGGTACCGCAGTGCACATGAATCTACCGGAGGATCGAGCACAAATAGGCACGGTCCAAAATTATTTATGTCAACGGGTAATGGAAGTGTAGTATCCGCAGGACTTTCTACATAAGGAGCTAAATAATTGTAATAACTTCCGGCACATGCACACATTCCTGCTTCTTCAAAACTCTCGTACGTAGGATAAATTTCTTCATCTAGTGAATCGTTAAAATGTTGTGCATAATCTGAGTTGTTGTAACTTTCTAATCTAAGTAAAAACTCTTCATAGAAACCTTCACAGCCTTCGGATGGTGCAATAATAGAATCGAGATAAACCAGTTCTCCCAGATCCATAGCCAAGCTGTCCTGTAAATAAATTTCCGAAAGGCTAAATGACTTTGTGTAGGGTTCACACGGCACACAATTTTGTAACGGCAAACAAGTATATCCGGAGATTATATCCTTATAGTAAGTGGTTCCAATTTTATACACACCAATTGCAGTAAAACTATGCTGATTGTTATTAGCATCAGGAGCTCCGGTGGCACGCAAATTAATTAAGTCCACCAAATTGCTGTAATCCCTCGCAGGACTATTGTTATCCGAATGAACCACAAACATGGTGCAATTGGGAATAGAAAAAGTAAGTGTATCGCGATGGGTGCCGCTAATAACAGTTTGCGTGTAAGTGCTACTCGTAGATGTTACATCTGCGCCAAAGTTTGAACGCAACAACGAAGTGTAAGCAGGGCTCTGAACTAGATCGATACTTTCTTCAAAAGGTTTTTTACTTAATACCGCTTTCAATAAAGCTTCAAAATCCTTTCTTACCAATTGAGCAGGCGCATTGCAGTTCAACGGGTCGGCTTGTCCGCATACTCCCATACTTATCGGGAAAACACTGTCTGCAGCAAAGTAGTTGATTACACTTGCTTCAATTTGTACCAGTAGGGAGTCGTTTGCATCTCTACCATTAATTGTAAAATAATGTTGGTAGTTTCCTGCCACATCCGTAAACTTCTTAATGCTATTCAAATCGCCAACCAAAAATGAAATTGGGTTATAATTCAAAAACCTGAATTCCAACTTATGTGAGGGAGTGCTTACATGGTAAAGATGAAATACACTAGTGGAAGAAACGTAGTGCCAACGTAAATTACTGTCCGGAGCCTGCAATGTATTAATAAGTATAGGGGTCACAAAGCCTGAATAGGCAGCTTGTGTTAAATCTACCGCTGCACCGGTAAGCGAGTCGGTAAAGGCCAAGGCAGACATCAAATTAGATACATTTTGAGCAAACTCATTTGCCTCGCATTCAAAAGGGAACTTGCAATTATTAAGTTTAATACAAGAACGACCGCGTATAGTTTTTGCCACCATTCTGCTAAAGCCTGCAGAGTCAACTTGCACCATAGCCGATGCTGTAAAATTATAGTAGCCAAAGGTAAAATTGGTAAATCGAACATTTCTTATCTCCGCAATTTCATCCCAATTTGAAATTCCGGCTCCGGTTTTAATTAAACGCAAACTACACTGAGAAATACTATCCGCTGCATTAACTAAATCAACATTCAATGTATCGGCTGAACTTGCAACTTTTCTCCACTTGTACCGAATAAATGTTGAATCTGTAATTGAGGTATCAGTTATAGCATAGTATAAATCTTGTGTAAACTCTGCATGCTGTGTTAAATCAACCCACAGAGAAGTATCTAATAATTGCTTGCCTGCAAAGCCATTTAAAAAGCCTTGGAGCTGCTGTACCATTGGACACTGACCCGTTTGTAAAAATACTTGGTAGTCTGCCTGCTGCTCATCGATGGCAGGGAAATCAGTATAGTCCGGGAATCGTTTTTGTTTTCCAATATACTGTGTTAGGGTAGCTATACCACAAGGTTGCAGGAAATTAAAAAATGGAGCACTCGTAAATGGGGTTGAAATCATGCCCGTTGCAAACGGATTGTAAGAGCTGTTGCCAATGCAACCGTTGTATCCATAACAATATAATTGTCCGTATTCGTCTGCTCTTAGTTTTTGAATTTTATATTTTTCAGATAAGTACATCATTTTAAAAAGATGCCACTCCTTATCACGAATAGAATCATTTAAAGGATCTCCGGGTGAATAGTAATCTTTTCCAAAATTTTGGCAACTGCTATTGGGAACAACATTGTAAAGTGTCCCACAGCGAGTTATTATGGAAGCGGCTTCTATCATACTATAGGAGTTTCCGCCCACAGTTACATAGTTATTAAATTTATTGGCTAACGCTGTTGCAAAATTTAATGTAGGATAGCCGATTTGATAAAATGAACCGGAGGTTGCAAATGGGTCGTAAGGATGCAAAGAAGAGCTTGCAAAATAGTTTTGAATACGATTGTCGGGAATGGTAATACTTGCATAGTTACCTTTAATCAAACTATCGGATACGGCCTGCTGAAAAGTTTCTGCTTCCAGTAGCTTTTGGTCAAACTCATTACTGGTTAAATGCTCGCCCGGGTGCTTATCTGCATATTGCTTGCAATTTGTATAATAACAATACTCCGGATGAAACTGCACCAATGATCTAGCCCAACTCTCTTGCCATAGGCTAATAAAATCGGACACATTTGCTAAGAACTCCGGATAGGTGAAATAGGTGTTTGTCGATGGGTCGTATATTTCCTTACCGGCATCTACTGCAGGAGAAAACCCTCCGCTGATAGGTGCTAAGGCAACTGTTGTGCGCGTATTATCATCATTGAGGTAATAAGAGTAAGTATTTCCATTCACGGTTACTTTAGGTGTTTTCCAATTTCCCGCCCCGGCCACAAAATTTATGGGCAAAATATTTCCGGTGTTGAAAACGGACAAAGAGAATTGTCCCGGATTAATTGCACCTGCATTATCCCTATACTCAGCATATTGACCCGAAGGAGCAACATCCAATAATAACTGCTCATACACCAGTTCACACCAATTCATTTTCTTACAAGGCGCTTGGCATTCTTCCATTAAGGCATCGTATTCCAAATCGCTCATCGCACCGGAAGCTATTGTTGTGTCTCTATTTCCCAAGGAAGCTGCACAGAGTTCGCAGGTAATATTACATCCACTTGTATCTAATGCCGCTACAGCAGCTGCAATAAAATCACTCTTAGTTTTTGCACATGTATTTATGGAAGAGTCTAAATATTGTTGTAAATAATAAGTACGAGCAGCCGGATTAACTGTAAGTGTTTTTGATACTGTATAGTTTCCGGGAGTAAGTAGCTTGGTAAAAATTGTAGAATCACAAAATACGGAAGGAGAATGGCACTCAGTACTAAATACGGGTCTGTTAAGGGAGTCTAATTCAAAATGCCCAAGCAAGGTATCGCCACCTAAATTGGGGCCAACATTTATTCCGCATTCATCAATTACCTTAATGTCAAAATTATAAACACAACCTATACATACCGATGCAGAAAGGCATGCATCAAACAAGGTGTCTGATTGCAACACATACCTAAAATCGTGATTGCTTTCTTGCCCTACCAATAGTTGTGAACTAAAAACCAATGCATCGCCAGAAACAGCAACTGAGTTCAAATTACTTTTTCCATTGGCATCGTGAGCCAACAAATCAACTAAAAACTCTTTTTTAGCAGAATCTAGTAGAGGCAATTTTGCTACGTTGGCAGGAGGTTCGCCCGCTAAGGAGGTTGCAATGGTTCGCCCTTGTTGGTCTAAATAAGTAATGCTAATTTGTCCGTTTGGATCCACTACCATGTTCTTTTTATAATGCGTTGCATCGCCTACCTCGGAACCAAAAAGCCTGTCGAGCTGCAATTGATTGGGCTGTCCGTAAAAATATTTTGTTTCGTGCCCATTGTCTAGTTGAAATTCTTCTCCTACACCGCCCTGTCTGCGAATACGACCCGTATTGTCCGGGGTGTATTCTACTCTGCTAAATGGATATTTTTGCGCATCAGGAACAAAAGCTTGTTGCAAAAGATTATCGGGATTGGCGGGAGAATAGTAATTAGAAGCCCCATAGCCTGTATTCATTCCGGGTGTAAAAGAAACGCAGGTATTGGTGTCGGAATCTACATCAAAGTCATTTCGCAAATATGCAAAAGAAGAATCATCACGGTTAAACTTAGGATAAAAGTGGATGCTTGTTTCGTCTCCGTCATTACATAGTGCTGCAGTAGAAACAGGAGATGGAAGAACAGTAACAGCAGGTCGACCCTGGTAGTCATAGATTGTTTGACTGATCAACGTTGTTTTGTCGGAGTTATTCTTGGTTACCGTTTGCCTCCCTCTATGGCTTCCATCAAAATAACTTACTACCTCGCGCTTTTTTCCTTCTTCGGCAAAAGTACCTGTAAACACCCAGTTCTTGTCGTGTTCATGTGCTGTTACATTATGGTACTTATTGTTGGCAGGTTGTGCGCTTACAACACCTCTGTCAAGTAAATTCCAAGGCCCTGTAATTATTTTAGTTGGATGAGAGTGGTCTCGACCTATCCCTCGGACACGAAATAATACATATCCGTGCTCAAAAGCCAAGGTAATATTATAATAACTATTTGTTGTACTTACGCGTGTGCTGTTATTCTTTATCTCAAATTCCAACGAAGAAGCGGCAAGATATGTTCCAATAGTACTTCCATAATCGTTTACAAAAGTCCATTCCAATTGGTACTCTTCTGCCCATGCAGCAGTATTCCATGTTACGGCAACTTCATCGTATTTTGAATCACAATCCGTATCTACAGGTGCAACACTGGTCATAGTAATAGTAGTATCAGTTGCAAGTGAAAAATCATAATATCGTTGCCCTACAATATCTCCCTCCAAAAATAAATTGGATGGCATAGCCGTTACCGTAGAGGAATTAATATAAACAGAACTAACAGTGTAAGTAAATTTATACGCATCCGTAAAACGATAAATAGATTTATCTGTAAATACTTTAGCTCGATTAAACGGTTGGTAGGTTAATGAAAGGGTCGTAGTAAATGGAGTCCCTGCTGAATTACTTTGGTCGTATGGTTGAACTGCTAATACAACTTTTGCACTAAACGAATCGGTATATAAAATGGAGGCGTGGTCGTAACCAAATGTAATTAAATCTGCAACCTCATAGTCAGAAAAATTTCCTGTTTTAGGATTCAAATCAACCGTATCTTTTGTACCTGGGGAAACAGTATAGGTAGCCCCGGTTTGTAAACGACTCGTAATAGGAGGGAGGTTTCCTGCTATAAGGATTTCAGATACACTTAGCAACACCGTTGCTACAATCATCAATTTTGAAAAAAATCTATTCATCTTTTTATGGTATAAAATTCTATTTTCTCTCAGTTAACATTTTATTCTTGTACTCTTGCATCAAAAAAATCAAAGTCTCTATATTTTTCCTTCAGAACAGGTTTCTTTTCTGCCCAACTAATATATTTCTGTTCATCAAATTCGGATTTTGCTACTTGACTTTTATAATTACTAAACATAATTGAAAGTCGAGGGTTAATTACCGAATATGAACTTTGGTCTTCATTTTTAATTTCTTGATTTAAAAAATAAACTACTTCTTTTATCCTGCCGTCTTTTCCTATTTCTACTTCCATTTTTAAAACAGCATGTGTTTGCGGATATTGCAACCTGTAATAAACGCTAAGAGGTGTTTGAAGCTCCTCAACTTGAGTGCATAGTTTTAATCGCTCTTGTAAGGTTTGATTGTCTTCCATAAAAAACGCTAAATCAGAGGCATTTGCTAGCATAATTTGCTTTGTGACGGTATCAACAACCAATCTATATTTGTCATTCTGAATGGTATGAATACCTGAAATTAGACTGTGGTAATTGTTTTTATACTTCTTGTAAAAACCTTTATGCTTTTCGTATGGAATTTTTGTTTCAAAATTTTGGTATGTGGTATGCGTGGTAACCACAGAAATTGCTTCTTCGGAGCTAAACCAATTAAATGAACTCTTTATAACTTGGGTTGCTTGTTCGATTGAACAAGATTTCCAAGTAGGAACTTGTGCAAGTGCTGTGCAACATAAAAAGTTAAACATAAAACACATACACTTCATCCAAAGTGCTAAAGAGTACCGACTAGCAAACGATTTTTGTTGTATGTAAAACATTACTTCTAATTTTTTTGTTTCCAGATTTAAATCTTAAAGGATTATCTTTTTTTCTTATTGGATTTACTTTCCTCAATAGTCATAATTCCTTTTTCTGTTTCTTTCTTTATTCGAGTACGTTTACCCTCTTCATCGTATTCAAATAATGTTGCATAGTTTCTTTCGTCCAATTCAGCGGCCAATCGCATCGTCTGAGGATCGTACACAAAGGATTTCATCATGCCATCAAAAGGATGAACTCGTACATCGTCAAAAAAAGCAGTTCCACTAACAGCCGTTAATTTAATTTTGATATTGGTTGCAGTATTAGGAACTACAAATGAACCTTCTATTCGCTGCCAACCATCAATAATTTCGCCTGAAGGTTTAAAAGGTCCAAAGGAAACCGCTATTGATGGAAACTCTACGTATAATTCAGGCTTATCAAAAGTTGTTTTCGTTCTTGGAGCACTTTCTTCTTTAGCCCATGCGGAAACGATATACTTTTTTCCTAGTTCCGGTGCAAAGGAACTGATGCAACTGTAGCATGGGATGTTCCTTATACAACTATCCACAACAATTGTTATTGTATTAGTATCTCTGCATGAAGTGCCGGCTAACAGACCAATTACCGTATAAGTAGTGGTAACAGTAGGGCTAGCTATAATTTTAGTACCACTAGTTGCACTTAATCCCGAAGAAGGACTCCAACTATATTCATCAGCTCCGCTGGCATACAATGTGATTGAGGAGTCAATGCAAATTACTACTACAGGAGTATGTGCACACAGTTTTGCCAAATAAAAATCGTTATCCCCCGCACTTGTAAGCTGTACACCATCAAATGAATTGGTTTTGCGGAAAAAACCAGTAATAAACTTGTTATTAAATACATCCACATTACAAGCGAATGCCTCGTCATTTAAAGTATCGCCTTCCACCACCTTTGACCAAATAAAGTTTCCATTGAGGGCTCTATACTTAGCCATAAAAATATCTTCCGCGCCATTACTTTGCATTGTGTCACTACCAAAAATGGCCGTACCTGAATAGTAGCCACTGATTATAAAATCATTTGGGCCATCCATTGCAATCCCTAACGCTTGATCATCTCCACTTCCTCCCGCACCCTTTGCCCACAAAGGTGTGCCGGAAGAATTATATTTTGCTATGAAAATATCATTGCTGCCGGCACTAGTCACTGTAGAAGTGCCAACTACTAACGATGAGCCTGTATATGTTCCAATCATCAAGACATTACCTACTGCATCAATTTCTAATTTATTTCCTTGGGTAGAAAGATTTTGACCGGCATCAACTGCCCAAACTACAGTTCCGGTAGAAGAGTACTTCGTCAAAAACATATCTCCGGTTCCGGTTTTTGTTAAATTAATTGCTCCAAAAGTTGCGGTAGCACTCGCAAATAATCCAGTGATATATACATTGCCACTATGGTCTATGGCAACTCCAAAAGCTTGTTCCCCGGAATTCCCTCCGCCATTTTTTGCCCATTGTGCAACTCCCGAACTATTGTACTTCACTATGAATGCATCTAATCCCCCAAAGCCCGAAAGTGATATCGTGTCAAAATTGACTGTGGAAGAATTTGTGCCTCCTGCGATATAACAGTTTCCGCTACTGTCAACAACAAGATTGTTAGAAAAATCATTAGAGGTTCCTCCAAAATGGTTTGCCCAAAGGAAGTTCCCGTTGGCGTCAAATTTTGCAATAAAGCTATCAAATGAGCCATAGGAAGTAATTAAAGTACTTCCTATAACCGTAGTTCCTGTAAAATACCCCGTAACATATATATTGTTAGAATTATCTAAATCCAAACTGATGGACCTGTCATCACTTACACTCCCAATGTTTTTTACCCATAAACAAATGCCGTTGGGATCGTATTTTGCAATAAATCCATCAGCACTTCCTTGTGCAATTATTTGAAAACTGTCGAAAATAGCAGTATCTCTTACAACCCCTGTTACATAACTATTTCCAAGGGCATCATTTCTTACTTGCCATCCTGTTTCTGCTGATTTACTTCCCCCTTTTTTTACCCAACAAAATTTGTTGCCGACAGAAATCGTAACCAATGGATTACAAACAGTAGGAATGCATGCGGAATTAAATATTCCTTCTATATCAACACCTATCGAATGAAATCCATTTCCATACCTAACAACAATAACATAAATACCTTCTCCCGCAGGAAAGCTATCAGATAAAAGTGTGTGCGAAAGTCCACCAATAGGCTTTTTGTAAAAAGCGGGAAGAGTTCCATTGGTCATAATGGTGCAAGAATCGGAAGGACTAGTAAAAGGACCCCACACAAAAATAGAATCCATTGTACTACCCGATGTAAAGGTGATGTCAAAATCAAAAGGTGTTTCGCTGACATCTACCGTATACCATATTTTTGCAAACCCACTTACATCCTTATTAAATGCCAAATCCTCACAAATTTCGTATGGAGTCGAACACGAAGAGCCTAGCTGCGCGGAAATTCTTCCCATTGAAAGGAAAAGGATAAAAACGACAGCTACTATCTTATGGTTGATTCTAGTTGTATGTGCCGGTATAAAACTTAAATTTTTTCTTTCCATTTTGTTTATTTCATTTGGTAAAAAAAGGGTTCTGTTATTCTCAAAAATTAATACTCACTACAAAACGTAGATTCGTAATTGGGCGCATTATAAACTAATTCGATACATTTTGTGGCGGTGCAGCCCTTTGCATCTGTAACGTTTACAATATATCGAACGGTATTATTTACGCCTTGAATATTTGATATGATAAGCTCTGTTCCAGATGCTCCTAACACAATTTTTGCATTCCCTTGTGTGATATTCCAATCAAAAGTATATGGAGCCGTTCCTCCGGATACAACAGTGTGGAAATCTGCTTGGCTAATTTCTAAATTGCATTTCTTTGCAGTACATGCATCTGCTATAATTCGGTTTAATTCGGCAGGATTGCCACTGGTTACTTTTATACTTCTTCTTCCTGTATGCGCTTGCAAGGTATCTATCACAATTGAATCCTTTGGAAACCTAAAATGGTTGTCGGCACAATTAGCCAATGCGTAATCTTCAAATCCATCAAAGCCAGATTCTCTATATTTAGAATTTGCAGTAGTGGCAGCATAAAAGGTTTGATTGAAGGAATACTGTTCAGAAGAATAACGCCCAAGGGCATCTCTATTTTCCACTTCTCTGCCGTATGGATTAAATTCTGTGACCTCACTTGTGTATGTCCAATTGTTCCCATCTATGTCCCATTTGCCTCCGGTAAGCTTGTAAAATGGACTAAAAGAAGTGAAAATACCATCTTTCCGAATGTTTGTATTATTATTATAATTGCTCTGTGTTCTACCTGATAAATGAAGATAGCTGCGAGTCGGCTTCCAATTTCCCTTTGTTCCTAGAACGTACGGGTTCTTTGTAAATACACTTTGACTGCCACCATTTAAGAAACAATCGCAATTTGTTTTCCATTCATCCGAAAACTCAATGGCACCTGCTTGCAGAATTTTCTCAAAATTATTTCCGGACAAATTAGTAAGTGGGTTGCTTAATAATGTTAAAGTAGCGATAGGAGTAGAGGCCATGTTTCGAAGACCTGACCTTACAATTTTTATATCGTAACTGCCCGCTACAATGTTGCCTTGTTTGTCCATTACAGTAATTGAATTTGTTGAAACATCAGAAACCCAAACGCGTTTCTTGGTGCTGCCGGCATACAAGGCTAATTCGTCTCCGGGATGAAAATACTTTTCGGCATTTGCAATTGTTGCACTGCTTGTACTACCAAAAACAACTCCGCTCTTCATAAAATTTATATTTTGGTACGCTTGTTGCATTCCTTCGTAATACCAATGTGCAGGGTATGTAAATGAATAAATTTCATCGTTAAAGTCTGTTTTTGTTTGGGTTAATAATACTCCTCCTGTTTCTGAGTCGTAGGCAACATTCTTTGTAGAAACTATTGAGCCTAAATCCGTTGCGATGGTTTCATCGAGCAGGGCAAAACGTTGAATTACTTTTGTGAAAGTCATGGAACGAAACCGCGTTTTCTCCTTTGCAAAAGAAGGAATGATTATCGGAACGGGAATTCCCGGGGCGGTAATATCAACATTTCCATTAAGTGAGGCTGATTTAGTTTTTGTCTCCTGCTCTCTTGCATCAAATACACCTTCGTAGAAAACACCAAGTTGAGCTTGCCCATAAGTTCCATTTGGATAAATTACTGTTGCATTGTTACTTAATCGAAATGAACCATCTAAATACGGTGTTTTCTTATAGCTATATTCAACCATACTTATTGGCGTGTTAATTCCCTCTTGATAAACCTTTTGTGATTTTGGTTTCCCATGCATATCATTCAGCTCTATCGCATATCCCTGGGTAGCGGTCATGAAATCACGCACATCAATTTTTAAAATGGAACGTAAGCTATATGGAGAATCCTTTTCTCTACGCGTTTCTAAATCAGTTCTAGATGTAATCACAGGAAAATCTTTAGCAGTATAAAACTCATGCACTATCTTTCCGGTTGCATGCCTTTTTACTTTTTCATATTGCAGATTGGTAACTGTAACACGAGAATATCCAACAGAAGGCGATGGATAAAAACTTTCACCAAATGGGGTTTCTACATAATTTTCTTCGTCAGGAGCTAACAAATTTTCTTTATTAAAGAAAATCGGCTGTTTTAAGACATTTTCATCTCCACCCAATTGAGGCTCATAGGTTGCTACACCGGAGGATTTCCCATCTTCAGTGGTATAACTGTATTCTTGACCATAGCTAAAGGAAGACTCTAAACTATCCGTCATGCTAGACCACTCGTCACTGGTTTCGATACGCTTAACTCTACATCCTCCACCTAACTTATTTTTAGAGGGATTATTCAATCGAATCCAACTTTTATTCATCATCGCAGTACGACAAAACTGCTTGGTAGTATGAATATATTCATTTGGACCTTTCACTATTTCTTCGATGTTTCCAAGGACTGAGCTTGTAACCAAGTCTTTTATCGTTCCCACATTAAATGAAAAATTTTCATTCAAATTTCCGGTGGGTTGCGAATACATTTGTCGTGGCATGTATGTTCGTCCAAATTGAATGGCAGCCTTTACAATTGGACTGTACACTTGCGAACCATTATCTTTTAATTTTACAGGGTCCAGTTGAATCCAACCAAAATTTCCGACTTTCCCCTTGGCACTTATTTTCGCATACCCGGAGACAAATTCATAGTTTGTGGTATCCGAGGCGGATTGTTTATCCATGCGCATTAGAAACCGAAAATATAGATCTTCTATCCCTTCAAAGTACTTATCTATTTCAATGAAAGGATCGGGCAATTTAAAATACAACTTATCATCCGCAGGATTAAAATCAAAAGCAACTCCCTTTACAGTTGTATTGGCTGTATCATTCAAATTCATGCTGGCAATCTTGAACATTTGCATAGCCTGTTTATTTTGAACATAACCATAATCATCCGATTCATACTTCACCTTAATTGATCCGCCTGTTGGCATTGTAATATTTGTTAAACACCACGCAGATGAAAGAGAATCTGCTTCCGCTTTATTCTGATTTACATAAGGATATTCTGCATTGGTAAGATTGCTGCTGAACGAATTACACGCATTGGAAGGAGAGGGCTTATAGTTCCCCCATCTATCATAGGCTTTCATTCCATAATTCGGATTAATGCTATTGTATTCAAAAGAATAAGGGCTCAAACTTCCTTTGAGCGATTTTTGATAAGTAGTATAAATTTTTTTTAGCGTTAATTTTCCCTGTCCTGATGTAACATGATTTGGTACATTTTTACATAAAGAATAATCATATTGGAAATGTACGCGCTGCAAAGGCACTGCTGTTGAAGGATTTTTTAGGTACTCCTGTTTTACATACAGCGAAATACTATCAAGCTTTTGCATTGCCGTATTTGTTGTATTAACACCGCCATTTACGCCATTTACAGAAATAGCATCTTGCCTGTTAGAGGTATGAAATATTGCTATGTGATTCTTTGTGTTGATTGATTTTAAATACCACAACTCCTTTTCTCCATATAATATATTTCCCTTATCATCCGAAGTAATCGATTTTAACCCTTCGCTATACGATGCGCTATCTTGTTGCACAGGGGTTCTCCATTTATAGTTTGCAATTTTTTTATATTCAAATTTTGTATAGGTACCCAAATCTCCATCGCTAGGCCCTCTCAAACTGTCACTATCTAAATAATCCGGAGAAAGTACAGCTGTTAAGAGATAAGAGTGTGCATAGGGGGGAGTTTCTGTACTAGAATAATAATTATCAATTCCCTTTAAATTTGAGATTGAATTTTCAGATGGAGCATACTTTACTAGCCCGGTATTGCAATTAAAGTCATTGTTTGTGGTTCCTCTATCGCCTGTATTTGAACCGGTTGCAAACGATATTTCTTGTTGAAGGGTATTGTAAGCCGCAATGCCATACACATAACGTTGTCCTTCAGCTCCAACTGAGGTAATCTCGGCCACATGGTGTGGTTTTGCTCCAAAATAAAGAAGGGGGCTTCTCTCCAATCCCAAACTATCCAGATCGTGCCGAGAAATTGTTGTTATTAGCTCATTTCTACGATCACGAGCTTGTTTGAGATTGCTATTTACTAACGTTTTTGGCGCACCTTGATTGCTTACCATAAAATTAGTTGCCTTGGCTTTAAATTTAGCCGGTTGATCAATCTCTACTCTGTAGGAATCAAAAGATCCATATTTCTGAAAGAAACTTGAATCGGCATCAACTGTTTTTTCATTAGCCTCTTTTAAATAATGGGGTTCGTACAAACTTGCATCTACTGCTGAAGTAAAGTTAAGATAAGGCGTTGCTCCATTGTCAGAAGTCCACTTTCCTGAGCGACTGGTAGATGAATTTGCAGTTAAATCTACCCCAACATGTGAAATATTTCCGGCTCCTATTTCAGCACCAATAGATCCCCCATTGGAGGTTGTAGATACTTCCGGATCAAATACATATCCAACATCATTTCTGAATGGACGAAAACTTCCTGACATTCCTTGCCCGGTCACAGAGTAGATATCATAGGTAAAATTGGTTAATGGCAAAGAAGGAGTGTTTTGTGTGAAGGGTCCATCTTTTTCCCTGTTAAAATCCAAAAGAGAATGGTTGTATTTAGCTCCTTCGTCAGCATAAAAATACCCAAACGCAGGATTGCTACTAGTATTGGTGCTTAATTTTTGTGCTGAATAATAAGCTGAGACATTTGCACTCGGATAGCCTAACGCTAATGCCACACCGACTTTTAAAGAAGCTGAAAGGGAGGTGTTTTCCATTGGCAGTGATACCTGTGGAATATAGGTAGGCATTCCGAAATCCCAAGTGGCAGCACCACCAATAGGTTGTGTAGCATATGCCGAAATTACCTTAGACGCTTTTGCAGATTTGGTATTTATCTGTCTTGCATTGGATACACTTGTATTTATAGAAAGCGATTTCAAACCGGCTCTTGAGTTGAAGGCAGTTCCTACCTTAAGCCCTAGATTGGCTATTGAGGCATCTGCAGATTTAATTTTTTTACTTAAGCCAACTGAAGGTTGAATGGTAAGTCCATTCTCTTTACTTGAATTTAATCCCAAGCTTGCATTTAATGGTAACTTAACATTATCGCCAGAACTAATCGAAGCATTAATACTTTTCTCAACACTAATGCCGGAATAATTATTATACCGTAACCCAACAGTTGCATTCAATCCAAATTTTGCACCGGTGGGAACACCAACAAACTCAAGCCCTACACCGGTACTTGCACCCATAGTTCTATTTGTTTTTTGGTTGAATTTCTTTGTAACCACATCTCCTCTGAAATCATCTGGTAACCCTCGCATACTCCTATTTACTGTTCCTGGATTAATATTCCATCCTAACCCTACCCAACTAGCTTCTTGATCCATCGTTATTCCCGAATGATAGCTAATATTGATGGGATAGCCATCTATACTTAACAGTGGGATATTGTAAGTAAAGTCTCCTGTGAAAGGATCAACCATATTGGTTGTCTCTGCAGGTTCAAAACTCTGAACTTCCGGCTGACTAGGTCCATTTCCCAAGGCAAATGCACAGGCAGGAAATAGTACATCAAATAGGATTATTCCAGCAAATAAATAACAAAATGGGTTTGCTATTTCAAATTGTAATCTTCTTTTAATAGTTCTTCTGTTCATTATCATGTGTACTATATTTCAAAGTGGTCTATATATTGCGGGGTCAAGATTTCTTGTTCAGGAGCTTTACTCTTGAACTAAAAACTTAAGCAAAAACAATTCTCCTTTTTCATTCTTTATTTCCAGAGTGTGGAAACCACTCTGAATATTCAATGAGTTTAAATCAATTTCAAATAAATTAGTTCCATTGTTTTTAATAGCTATAGGTTGACTTGATGTCGCCTCGCTCTTTAACTTAGGTCTTATTACCGCTCTCTTTTCATCATAAATAATCGCCTTTGCAATATTTGATGAGTAGTTTTCTACAAATCGGAAATACACTTTATTGTCATATGCAGTATAAAAACCGCTACTGAGTTTTTTATTTAGGGTTGCATATTTAGGTGTAAATTTTTTGTTCTTGGATGCCAAGGTAAATTCCCATGCTTCGGACTTATTAATTACAATATCATTTGCTATTTTTTGCACCTGCCAACCATATCGCTTATCTGCTTCTAGTTTATTTGCATCAATTGGATATACAACTTGATGACTCAATAAATTATTTTTTAAAAAATAAGTAGGGTTTGTAACAATCCCTTCTTCCGCAGTTTGGTCATTCTTTAGTTCAACTAAAATCATTCGGTATGATTCTCCTTGTGATAAAACATTGAAGGGTTCGCTATGAGTCCATGCTAACAATGGTTGGGTTGTAGCAATAGTATCTTTATCAAATGGGCTTACTAAAAACAAAAATTGACTAAGGTCAGATTCAATCTCATCACAAAAATCATCTATAACCTCAGAGGTTGTAGCAGATATTACAACAATACACAATTTAAATCTACCACTAGGAAGCAGGTGGGATGTTTTAATATAGCTAGCCTGAGAACTATTCCCGTATTCAACCCTCTCAATTTGTCTAGATGAATTCGCAGAAGTATTTACCCCGTTGTGAATGGCAAATGGAATTGATCGAGCACTTAGTACAACTTCATTGGCAACATTAATCAACTTAGATTCCAAAACAATTTGCTGCTCCCCCGAAGCATTCATTATGCTTGCTTGTATTAGCGAATTAGGAGTAACATTGAATGTTTGGAATGGACTATTTATAACAGATACTTGTGCACTTACCAGAGAAGCCACTAAGAATGCAGTTGTAAGAGTACAAAGAATTTTTTTCATATTTAGTTCTATTAATTTTCTATTGTTTCACATTTTTTGCCTAAGTCCATCCCATTTTTCAGGGGTTTGTTTTTGGCTCTCTATAATTCATTACCATTGAAATATAAGTCTGCCCATAAAATAAAATGGGAAGTTGTTACTCTGTTGTTGATTAAATAAATTATAGTATTCACCGGTTACAATCTTTTCGGCTTGTAGCTCCATTGCAAAATTTCGTATTAATCCAAAGTTTGCTTTTGCAGAAAATCCTGTTTGAAATTGCTTCATGTCATATAAAGCTCCTTTTGCAGCAATAGAAACAACGGTTCCTTTCTTAAATTGATAGCCCCCTTCCAATACATTTATCAGGGTGTTATTGAAAATGCTGTCTACCTGACTATTTTTATACCATGTGGATGTAAAACCAACTCGAACTCCATTGTTCAATTGTGTTTGTTCTGTAACGGTTATATTTTGAAAATTCACAGTAAAAGAATCGGAGAGAATTCGATAATAGCCATACATGGCAGTCAATTGCACTGAGGCGTTTTCAGTCTTCGGAACATAACTTACTACCACATTTGAGATGCCATTTTTGTTTTTCCAATAATCAACTCCAGTATCAATATGTTGCCACACAGGATTGTAGATTAATCGTATATTGAGTCTTCTATTTACTTTCCACTGAACACTATTTCCCCAGGTATACATTCTGGTTTTATACTGATACAGGTTTAAGAGATTGTCTGTGTCATAACGCAGGGTTCCTGTATATTTCAGTTTTGAATTTATTTGTTGTTCCACCCTTGCCTCGTGTCTTAAATTATCTGAACGCATATAAGCTATTCCGAAGCTTCTAAAAAAAGGTTCAATATATCTCGTTGAATAGGTAAGTCTTGTTTTACTCTTTACTAAAAATCCATTGTAACGGATAAGTGCTGCATTTGAATGATTATTTTCTGTCAGCCTTTGAATGGTTGCATTTGCATCAACTTTACCCAAGGAAATATCTTGTAAAGTCGATTTACCATATATCACATCAATGGAATGATTCTTTGAAAACTCATATTTGATGTCTAACTCAACCACCGTATTTCGTTCCGTTCCATAAGGAGGAATAGTATTATTCTCGGGGTTTCGAATATAACTCGTAAGTCCCGTTCCATATAAGAAACCAAAATGAACATGTGTATTTTCTTTCTTACCCCAACCGGTTTTCACGGCAGCAATTTTTCTTCCGTCTTGCAAATTGGTAAAGTCAAAAGTGTTATATAAATTTTTTGTGTTTTGCAAAATATTTTGCACAGGGGCTGCTGAAAACAATAGGTTACTAACGGTAGTTCCACATGTAAATGCCGTAAACCAATTATTGCGTTCGTGCTGAACATTTACTCCCTTTACCGGTAAATTATTAACTAAGAAAGTAGAGTAAGTGGGATAACATAATCCAATTTCTAATTTTTTTATACCGGACAAAAAATTCTCCTTTTTGGATGCAAACGGATTATTGGCAAGTGGATTCTTCGCTAACTCCTGTAACTTGTTAATTGTTTCCCTCTTTTCTGCTAGGGAAGATTGCACTTTGTTTAATTGCGCTTGATACTCATTGATTTTTGTGGTAACAGTATCATATGTGAATTTCCCTTTAGAAGCTATCCTCGAGGAATCTATAGAAACTGATTTTATGTCCAAAGAATCTATTTTAAGTGAATCTGTAAATGGTATAGAAGGGGTTTGGTTTAACGCGGGTGTTTGGGGAGCATTTATCCCAGTTAAGCCGGGAGTGTTTAATGACGGTTTATTATAAGTTGGTTTATCAACCTTAGGGATATTCTTTTCTAAATCCAACTTTACTTTTTGGCTTTGCATAGAAAATAATTTTTGCTTAAGAACTTGTTCTTGCTCTTGCATGTTGCTTACTTCGTTCTTGTAACCAACCAATTCTTGGCTAATCTTTTTTATTTGCTCCTCTTTATAGGCATTAATGTCATAGCTTATGCGAAAATTATTATTGAGTCCTGTATTGTATCGAACATCTGAATAAAAGAAATTAAGTTTGAGTGGCATATTAAATGCACTAAAAGAAATATCTCCCTCTGCTTTGTAATTTCCAACCGGTATTTTCGAATTCATGGCATAGGGTAGCCAGCCATATTCATAGCCAAGAGAAATTGAGCCGCCTGAATGCTGCAGAAGATTTCTTCTACTAACATCTCTCTTCTTGAAAAAACTCTGTGCTCGTTTGGTTGCCTCATTTCTTTGATAAATGCTTTTTTTTCTATCAATTCTAGGCCTTAAAGGGATATTAATGTTCTTTTTATCGAACAAACTATCTCTTGATGCAAGCATTGGTATAGCAGAAATAGAGTCGGTGCTTCTAGTTTGTGCTGAAAAAGGTACAGGATAGTAAACCCCAATAAATAGGACAAAAATCACCAGAAAAGAGGAATTAATTTGGGGGGACTTTTTTCTCATTGCATTTTTGAAGTGCGCAAACTAACAAAAGTTTGTTAATAAATTATCAATTCATGGTTATTTTTTTTGATTTTTTTTCTACGAACATCGGAATTAAGTATTTAAATGTAGGAAAAATGACGACAAAACTGATTTTCAAAAAAGAGGATGAATTACAAAAATGTAATTTTACAATTTTATAATATTACAATATTGTAATTTTACAATATTTTCAATTAATTAAAAATCAGCCATTTAGCCAATAATATTAATTATGTTAAATGACATGCAGAGTTATATCCTCCCTAGACCTTTTCCATTAATACTTTTTAAATATTCCTTTAAGAAATTGTTTAATAGACATCAAAAATAAATCTTCCCAACCAATTTTAATTTTTCCATCCAAGAGGATCGCACTTCTCTTTACCATTCTATCACTCATGTCACTAAGCCACTCTTCTACTTTTTTATTGTTAGGATCATTGTTGGGAATTTCAGAGGTTAATTCATTAATTTCTTCCTTAAAACTTTCCGCTTCTTGATTTGCATAGGATAAGTAAAGATCTTGAATTTCCTTGGCTTTTATTTTATCCTTTTGATTTAAATATTCCGTAATAACAGTTTTTGCTATCGAACAAATATCCTCCTGGAACTTATGCATACTTAAGATGTAGTTTGAGTAGGCAATACTTAACTGCTTATAAGATGGGGCTTCCAAATGCGTTAAAACAATATTGGTTTTGTCGTTATTGAATTTCTTTAAATATTGTTGTTCAGCTATTTCGAAATTTGAAAAAGATTCTATGTGAGTTCTCTTTTCTTGATCTACCTCAATGATAAAAAATTTATGATCCTTTTTATTTTCAATAGATAACCATTTCTTTCTTGTTAAAATATAATTTTGATTAAACACTTCACTTAGCTTTGAATAGACATTGTATTTTTTTTCAATACTTAATAATTCAACAGAATCGCTAAAATTCAATCTGTCTAATGTGGAAAGTAAAAAACAAAATTGCTGTAGCTCGGGATTTTTTTGGCCTTCCTTTATTTTTGTATTATAAATAACATCAATAATCTCTACGAAAGTAGCCCAATTGTGTTGATCCCTTGTTCTAATTTGAATTTCTATTGGTTTATTCATTTCTTCTTTAAACCTTACATACAAATGAAGTGCAGAGTAACCATCATCATCAAGTGGTTTCTTTTTGATGTAATCCTTTACATCAAAAACATCAAGTCTTTTTTCAAGCGCTTCCTTAATGTTATATATATCTTGATTAGAATCGACAATACATCTGCAGCCCGCAACGTCAATCATTTCGGCTAAATGCATATTAGGAAATCGATTAAGTTTGGATATAACAGACTCAATACGCTTCACTCTATAAGTAACAACTCTTGACTTTCTTATTTTTCTACTTTCCTCTGCAAGAATATTAAAAATAGTAGATAAGGAACTTTTATATGATACCCTAAATTCTTGAAGCTTCAAAAGTGATTCTGCAGAAATGTTTTGGGTCTTTGATTCTTCGCGCAAAGTTTTACCTAGTTTACGAATTTGGCTCTTAGAAGTATTTGAGTTTAATTCTTCCATGATTTATGCTTCAACTGGTTTTTTCCTCAAGGCCTCTCTCAAAACCTGTTGCAATAATTTTTCATTTTGTGATTCACTTTGTTTGATGCTTTCTTGCAATTCATTACAGTACTGCATTAATTCATCTAATTTCTGAACGATGCGAGTTTGTTCTGAAAGGGGGGGGATAGGAATTAAAGTATTTAAGATTACTACTTGATTGATTTTAGGCATACTTTTTTGAGCACCAAAAGCATTGTTGGAAAAATATTTTCTATTAAATGGTGAAACTAAAACTTGATGAATAAACTTTGTATCAATCATTTTCGACAGACGAATCTTTATCATCAAATCCGGATAGATAAAACTATTGGGTATCCCTTCGTACAATGCTGCAATACCAACATAGTCAATTGAATTACCTCTCTGAATTAAAATGTCCCCTGTTTCTAACCATAAATATGAATCTTTAGGAATTTGCTCATCTACAAGTTTATAAAACTGCTCTCTGAAAACTCCTGAAGTCGTTGCAGTAAGCGTTAAACATTTAATTCCAGTTCCTTTCTTACTCTCCTTTGGCGAATATCCATTAGATGGTCCAAAAGAAAGTATCTCACCCAACCTACACCAAATCCAATTCTCAGGAATTTCAAAAGGAATTTCTTCGGGTTTGATAGGTGGTAGTTCTTTTTCCTTTTTGAGTTTCTTTTCAGTAATCAGTTTTACTTTTTCGGCTTTTATCCTTTTGAGCAATTCGCTTGCTGGTTCATCTTTTTTATTTTGCTCAACCAACTTGCCTTGTACGGCATCTTGCAATAATTGCTGACGAAGTTTTTTTACTAAAGTGAGTTGGTGGGTGAGTTCGGAAGAGAGTTCTTCTCCTTCATTTATAAAAGATAAAAACTTTTCGACTAATTCAATAAAAGATATTTCAATATTGTTTTTTCCTTTCTTATTGAACTCAATTTTATCGCCATTTAATAAAGCCGTATCAATTGATTTAAGTATAGAAGTTAACTTTCTTTGAACGGCAAAAGAAGGAAAATGTGTCTTTATTCTACTCAAATCATTTTTGTTAAACCCGCCTTGAGCACTTCTAGAAATAGAAGTTAAAAAGTTTTGGAAATAAGATGAATGAAGCCAGTAGAAAAGAAAGTCTTTATTTATTTTTTCTTTCTCGAGAAAAATAATTTTAGCACAGGCAACATTATATGCTCCAGATTTACCTGAAAGTATTTTCCCAACTGATGCACCATATCTGCCCAATAGCAAATCGTCCTCGTTACATAACTTATTATTCTTTGAAATAGGTATATACGTAGGTGTAGAATCAGAAGAGAAATCTCTAATTTGAAGAAATTTTACATAACCCTCCCTTGGTTCATTAATGAAAGTTGACTTTGGCGGTTGTGTTCCACCAGCAATATCAAAATAGTCAGTAAAAAAGCCCTTTGTAAATTCACTGGGGAATTGCAATGCAATCTTATTTATACAATCAGCGCAAGCTTGAATTGAGAAATCTCTTTTAGGCTTATTTCTATGTAATGAAGTTAAATCAGCCATTAATATCTGCCTTTATTTTGTTTAATAACTCATTCGATTTGTTCATTGAAGAAGTAAGCATTGAAATAAGTTCATTTGAAGAATGTGTAATTTCTTCTTGTTGTTTAGTTGGGTTCTTTATATCCAAATCATAACCACGTTCTATAATGGTTTTGATGTTTACTTTCCAAGCAATATCACTTTCTTTTCTTTTGTTCCACCATTTTTTAATGGGCTCAAACTCTTCAACTTTAATTGGTCGTGTTTTGTTGTAAGCCTTATAACCTTCAGGCATACGATGCTCATAATACCAAATGTCTTTGGTTGGTTTGCCCTTTTCAAAAAATAATAAGTTAGTTGCCACCGTTGCATAAGGCTGAAAAACTGAATTTGGCAACCGAATAATGGTGTGCAGGTTGCAATCTTCCAATAGTTTTTGGCGAATCCGTTGCTTTGCGTGATCACCTGTTAAACTGCCATCAGGTAAAACAATTCCTGCTCGTCCGCCTTGTTTTAACAAATGAATCATTAAAATTAAAAACAAGTCAGCACTTTCTTTAGTGCGGTAGGTTTGTGGGAAATTGTTTTCGTTGTTGTTGGCTACAATGCCACCAAAGGGCGGATTTGCCAATATTACATTTACTCTGTGCTTTTCGGTGTAGTTGCTCAACGGTTGGTCTAGAGCATCACCAAATTTGATGTTTGGTATTTCAATATCGTGCAAAATCAAATTGGTGGTAGCTAACAAATAGGGCAAAGGTTTGTATTCCCAACCTGCAATGTTTTGTTCAATGCTTTTTCTGTCTTTTACATTCTTGGCTTGTTTCTTCAAATGCTCAATAGCACAAGTCAAGTAACCACCAGTTCCGCAAGCAGGGTCAAGCACTTTTTCGCCCAATTGCGGATTGATTGTTTCAGTAATGAATTGTGTAATGGCTCTTGGTGTATAAAACTCGCCGCTTTTGCCTGCACTCTGTAATTCTTTTAAAATGGTTTCGTACAATTCGCCAAAAGCGTGGCGGTCTTTGGCAATATTAAAATCAATTTCGTTGAGCTTGTTCAACACCTTGCGAATGTTGATACCGCTTTTCATATAATTGTTGTTACCCTCAAATACTTCACGAACAATAACGGCACGTTGATTACCTGTACTTAAATCTAAATTACGAAGTGCAGGAAATAATTGTCTGTCCACAAACTCCAACAATTCATCGCCAGTCATTCCTTCATCGTCACCTGCCCAATTGCCTTTTTCTTTTACCCAGTGAAATTTGTCTGGAATAGGAGATTTATACTTATCATCTAGTAACTCTAGTTCTTTGTCTTTATCCGAAAATATTTTCAAAAAAAGCATCCAGCCCAATTGTTCGATGCGTTGTGCATCGCCATTCAAGCCTGTGTCCTGCCACATTATGTTTTGAATACTTTTTATTATGCCTCCTATGTTGCTCATAATTATACCTTTCCTTTAAATGCCTTTTGAAATTTCTCTGCTGTTAGTTTTAGCCAACTGTGATATTCTGGCCATTTGTCCTCATTAGTAGGATCGCCCTTTTTTGATAATGTAACTCTAAATGCGGCAGACTCAGGTAAATCCATCCAATCCAAAGAGTATCCTATCTCAGCCTCAATTATCTCTTTTTGAGCTTTGAGTCTTTCATAAAGATTTGCATCTTTCCTAATATATAATTCACATCCAACTTGTTCCTGCTTAGAGTTAAATGTAAGAGATAAATTTACTTTTGATGAGCCAATGCTTATATCAAACCAGTGTTGTGGCCTCGGTGTCCTGCCTAGATTTAAAATAGTTTGTGGTTTTTCTTTATTAACAAATTCTTTAAACTCACTCCAAAATCTTTGTTGTAATAATTTCAATTCTGAAGGAGAACCTTTCTCAATGCGGCCTGCTTGTTTTATAGTTTTTGCCCAATTATTTGGTTCAGAAATAATATTGAATTTTGGCGCTGGCAAGGAATCATTAATCTGCCAAAGTTCAAGTTGAGCCAGGAAAAAACTAATCGTTTCTGGCATGTTACGATTAAACCAATCAATAGCTTGCTTATGCTCCTCTGTATAGTCTTTAACCACCCATACGATGATACTGGCGTCGTGAGCTGACGCATAGGTTAATATTTGACCCAAATGCTTATGGTCGGTTGTCTCTAACTGATTCTCAATTATTATAACTCGGCCAGTATTCGCCTCCTTAGCAACAATATCTGCATTGTATCGACCGGTGGCTTCTTCAACCTTAATTTCCTCGACAGAGATTTCTAGCTCGTCTGCCAATATTTGAATATTTTCTTCTTTCGCTAACCATTTAGTGAAGTCTAATGCTTCATGTGGCCATTGTTTTCTCAAATCAAGCTTTTTTAATTCTCCTAATGACATACTATGCTACTTTATATAATTCAATTTCTAATTCCCTTACCGCTTGCAAATACTTTTCTTTGCTTCCAAACTCGTTGATGATTTCAAGGGGTGATCCAAATTCATCAAATGGATTTACTCTCAAAACTTCAATGCTTTCAATGTTAGTAATTCCCTCGTCTGCATATTTGTCTAACAATGCTTCCAATACTTTCTTGGCTTGTTCGCCATATTTTGTAAAGTAGTTTCGCTTTTTTACGTTGTTGGCTCTTTCTTTACGTGTTAATGGTGGCTGGTCAAATGCAACGTGACAAATCAAATCAAACAAATCCACTTCTTTGTTTACGGCATCGTATAATGCTTCCACCATTACTCCTTGCCCTTGCAGTTCTGCAATGATCGCTTCTTTGCGGTCGGTGGTGTTCCACTTATTTAGAAAGTCATCAAGCGAAGCAAAATTTTCTTTGATGATTTCTTTAGTATGGTCTTTCAAACTGGTGGTGATTGGTTTTCCATGTTGGTCAAAATACATTTCACGGCTCACCAAAACAGTAACATCAACACCGTTTACATAAATTTTTTCTCTTTTGGCTTCGGGGTTTCTTTCTACCCAGTTACCATTTAAGGAAGAACCTTCGGGATAACGAATTTTAGCTTTTTCAAATACAATTTCTTCTCCTGTGGCTTCATCTAATACCGTAAACTTGTTTTCTTCTTCTTCAACTACAACCAATGATAAATCTTCGTCTTGCGAAACAGGTTTTACACGAATTGGGTCTCCATCAAAATCTTTGTCGGCAAACAAATCTGTTGCGTTTCTAAAATCAAGAATGGTGAAATATAGTTTTCCGTATTCTTCATTGATACGGGTTCCTCTACCAATAATTTGTTTGAACTTAGTCATGGAATTAATGTTGGCATCCAACACAATTACTTTACAAGTTTGTGCATCAACGCCAGTGGTCATCAATTCAGAAGTGGTTGCAATTACAGGATATTTTTCTTCGGGATTAATGAAGTTGTCTAATTCTCTTTTGCCTTCGTCATTGTCGCCAGTTATTTGCATTACGTATTTGTAATTCTCGGCAACTAAATCAGCATTTTGTTTGGCTAATGCTGTTCTCATTCGTTCTGCGTGGTCAATGTCTACACAAAACACGATTGTTTTTGCAAAGCGGTCGTAACCCTTTAAAAATTCAGTGAGTTTTTTTGCAACTAATTCAGTTCGTTCTTCAATTACTAAACTGCGGTCAAAGTCCTTTCGATTATAAACACGATCTTCCACTTCATTTCCGTCTTTGTCGGTTTTACCTTGGTCTGGTCGCCAACCTTCGGCATCCACATTTAATCCAATTCTTACTACACGATAAGGAGCAAGGAAACCATCGTCAATTCCTTGTTTCAATGAATATGTATATACTGGGTCGCCAAAATATTCGGTGTTGCTTGTTTCCTTTGTTTCTTTTGGAGTGGCAGTTAAACCAATATGCGTAGCATTTTTGAAATAGCATAGAATTTCTCTCCAACTGCTATCTTCTTTAGCACTTCCTCTGTGGCACTCGTCAATTACAATAAGGTCAAAGAAATCAGGCGAAAACTGCTTGTAGACATTTGCATCTTCATCTAAACCTGACAAACCTTGATACAAAGCCAAATAAATTTCATAGCTTTTATCAATTTGTCGGTGTTTTACCACCGTCATTTTATCTTTAAAGTGCTTAAAGTCTCCTCTGCGTGTTTGGTCAATCAAAGCGTTTCGGTCAGCTAAGAAAAGAATTCGTTTTTTTGCTCCACTCTTCCAAAGTCTGTGAATGATTTGAAATGCAGTATAGGTTTTTCCCGTACCTGTTGCCATTACCAAAATAATTCGGTTCTGTCCATTGGCAATCGCTTCAACTGTTCTGTTTACTGCAATCTGCTGGTAGTATCTCGGCTTGCGGTTTGTACCGTCAAAATAATAGTCCTGAGAAGCAATCTTTTCAGCCGCTGGAGTAGTGATCCCTTTGTATTTTTTGTATTTCTCCCAAAGCTCTTCGGGAGTAGGAAAGTTGTCAATACCAATTTCCGTTTCAATATTTCCATCTGTGGCTGTTCGGTCGTGAAATAAAAAGCCGTCGCCGTTACTACTAAAAACACAAGGTATGTCTAAGATTTGAGCATAGTCCAAGGCTTGTTGAATTCCAGCTCTTATTGAATGTTTGTTGTCTTTGGCTTCAATAATTGCAATTGGAATGTTAGGCTTATAATACAAAATGTAGTCCGCCCGTTTTTGATTTCCTCTTGCAGTCAATTTAGCTCTTACATATATTTTTCCATCCGTGAACGAAACCTCCTCTAATAGTTGCGTCAGTTTGTTCCAACCGGATTTTTCCACCGCAGGTGTAATAAATTTTGTGCAAATATCTCTTTCTGATAAACTCTTTTTGTCCATTTATAAATCGTCAAAATATAGTTAAGCAAAATACGAATTATTGTCTGTGCGTTGGCTAAAAATTGGCTCTTCTGGTTTTGCGAAGCTAACAGACTCTCCCCTCATTCATTTATTATTTCAAATAGACCGTTTCCCCCTCAAAAATCTTAGGTGCAAAATCGGTAAAATAGTTGATACTTTCTTGGGTGTTCAAAACCTTCTGAAAATTAAATTTTTGGTGACCGTCCTTTAAAACGACCTTGCCAATTAAAACAGAATTCCTAGGTATAGAAGAAGAAATGGAACTTAAACTTCTAACCTTGATTTCTTCACCTACCTTATAATCAAAATCGTTTATAACCTCGCAGATTATTACATCGCTTTCCTCCTTTTGAGGCAAACTGTTTTTTGATGCATTTACATTTTGGCTTGTGCCACGGGTTGTTCCAAAAACACTCTTTTGGGTTTCAACTTTTTCTTTCTCACTCTTTGGGTTTTTAGTATTGGCAACAGTTTGAGAATTTGAAGTTGAAACTGAATTAAAAACGGGAACAAATACCTTGTCATTATTGCCGGGTACAATTCCAATATAAAAAGATGGATTATAATATTTTAATTCCTTCACTCCTACTCTCTTCTCCTTTGCTAATAATTCAATGGATGTCTTTTTAGTTACTTCCACAATCTCAAAGTCCTTTGGTGCAAGCTTCGTTTTCAATATTGGAATTTGATGCTCTTTGTGAAAAGACATAACATAGCTTGCAGCCATAAATGCCGGCACATAACCTTGCGTTTCTTTCGGAAGGTATTGCATTATCTCAAAGAAAGACCGCTTCCCTCCTGCCCTCTTTATAGCCTTGTTTACATTTCCTGCTCCACAATTATATCCTGCAATAGCCAATGCCCAATCCCCATAAATAGAATACAAATCTTTCAAATATCTACATGCAGCAGCTGTTGCTAAATCAACACTATACCTTTCATCAATATAGGAGTTGATTTTAAGATTATACGCTTTACCTGTTTGAGGCATAAATTGCCATAGTCCTGCTGCACCACAATAACTCTTAGCAGTTGGATTCAAAGCTGATTCAATAACTGATAGGTATTTGAGTTCTAATGGAATTTGATATTTTAATAAATATTCCTCGAACTTTGGAAAGTAATAATTTGAATTGGAAAGTATTATGGAAACGTTCTTGTAACCATTGAGGTAATTGGAAACGTATTTGTTTACAATTGAATTGTACTCAAAAGGGAAAGGAGAATTTTTGGATAACTCCCCAAAACGTTCTTTTAATTCTGCTTCCGTGGATTTAAGAATTTTACCCTTAAACTCCCCTCCCTCATATTCCAACTTTGAATAATAATAAACAGAACTCAAACTATCCAATACCTCCAATACCCTATCCTCTTGGGCAAAATAAAGCAATGGGGAAAGAAGTATAATACAAAGGACAAGCCGTTTCATTTATCTAGTGGTATTAATTAACTAATCTAAAAGATTAGATTCTATTCGAAAATAATATATTTGAATATAAAATCAGGAGAAATCTTGTTAATTGGTTGAATAATATAGTTAGCAACCATTTTAAAGGATCATAAGAGACAGAATATGAAAGTAAAAGAATGGCTATCAGAGAAAGAATTTTCGTTTCATAGAATTGAGACATTAGTATTTTTATTAGTTTCTGCCGGGCTTCTTTTAATGAAAGTTGTAATTCCCTTTGTTAATGGCTACACGACAAATTCAATAGTTCATTTCCTTGTGTTTTTAATAGTCTCTTCTATAATTGTAGCTTATTGGTATTACGACAGATCTGTTTTTCCAAGAAATAAAAATAGCCGAGAACATATTATCATAGCTATTGTTACAGAAAACGCAAAACAGAAGACTAGAATTACAACTGACTTCGCAAACCAAATCAAAAAGCAGATAATTGCATTGGGCTTGGACACAAACTACGATGTAACAGTCCTCCATAACCATCAATCAAGGGTTCTTCAAAATAGAATTAATCTTTACTCACAATCTTTAAGAGCTAATCTTCAAAACTCCGTTGATGTTCTAAAATTCAATAAACTAACCAAAAGACTAAAGGCCAAGTTTATTATTTATGGAGACCTCATCAAAAGAAATCCGGATAATAGTACTTTTTGCTTGAGCCTTGAAGCGATGATATTGCACAGGCCAACAGACCAGCAAAGTGGGAAATCAATACATGATGAATTCCAAAAATTGTGGAACAGAGAGATTACATTTTTAGAAAAGGAAGAACTAACTGGCTTTAAGGCTAACGCTGAACAAATATTCTTTACCGCTTCATACATGCTCGGATTGGCAACATTTGTTGATAATAATTATTTACAAGGTATTAAAATCTGGGAAGGACTGGAGTTACATTTAGGAAAAAAGACCGAATTAAAAGAATACTTAGAAAATGTAAAGAGATTAAAATCTGCTGCATATTTTATTTATTCTAGGTTCTTATACTTTAATTCACAAATTGAAGAATCTGTTGCGTATCGTATTAGATATCTTGCTTTATTTCCCAATGAATACGATAAATACTTGACAGAGGCTATAAATCAAATTAAAATTAGAAATGATGCAGAACTCGCGCTTGAATTTATCAGAAAAGCGGAAAAAATCGCGCCTCAAAATGAGGGGACTTGGAGATATAGTGAATTTTATTTGTTGATTAGACTTTCTCGTTTTAGCGAAGCGCTAAAATCTTTAGAAGATATTATAAAAAATGTTTTTCCAAATGAAATTGATACAATTAACCAAGTAATCAGTTACAATACGACTTGCATAAAAGAAGATCCGCTTCACATTCAATCCAATTTCATTATTGGAGCACTTATTTATAAAAAATTAAATCAACCAATTCCTGCATATGAAAAGTTCGAACTATTCATAAAGCAGGCGAAAGGAAATACAAAGTTTGAACTACTAACTGAGAAGGCAAAAGATTATTTGGGCGAAATAAATAAAGTAATTGGTGTAAAGAATTAAAAACAATTACTAACAGGGCTTTGCGTTAGTGCGCAGGCAGTACAATTAAAAAGATTTTAGTAATTAATAAACTTTGCTGATGGCCGACAGTTTTGAGTTTCAAAAGCCCTCCAAACTAAAGCCCGAAACCACTACTTAAACAGAATTAAAATTGATTCAACTTCCTTTTGAACCTTCATGAAATTTTCCTCCAAAATAGTTGCTCTAATATTTCGCTGTTCTTGTTTAATTAAAATTCCAAGCAATCGTTCCTTATACACATCTATTGAAATGCCTCCGCTTTTAAAAAGTTGCTGCACCTCCTCTATCTCAAAAGACTGTCCCACCAAAGGAACAGGTGAGCTTTCTAGAGAAGCAACTTGCTGATTAAACTCATTTATCTTTTCTTCCGAAATCTTAAAGTCACTTACAAATTCAGGGATTTCACTCAATGAAAAACTAGAATTAAAATCCTGAACGCGTTTTAGTTTTCCCTTAAACCAACTCTTTTCACTTTCCACCACCTTACCAACAAACACTCCCTGCTCCAAAGAAAACATATCCTGTGGTTTTAATATTTCCCTGTGTTGCTCGCTGTAACTCTTACCTTGGTTTTGACTAGATCCTGAATCGTTGGTGCTCTCTCCTAGATTTACACTTTCCACATATCGATATTCTCTTCCTACCAATTCACTTACATACTTCGCTGTTTCTAGTCCTGAAACATTCCCAAAAAACTGGGTTGCCAAATTCGATACCAATGCATTGCGCTTATCCTTACCATACATCGCATCCATTTGAGAAAAATCTTGTGCCATGTAAACCACTGCTAATTTATTACTTCGGGCAGTAGCAGGAACTTCATCTAAATTCGGAATGTAAATAGTTGGACCTTCATCAATCAACGCGATGCTCTGATGCTTGCCTTGCTGGTTCATTACTTTTAAAAATACAGAACCAATAAATGCTATTATAGGAGAAAGTGCGTTTCGCACAGAAGGGTCGCTTCCCAAAACTACAAACTTCGGATTCGTTATATTATTGAGGTCAATCGTAAAATCATTTCCTGTTAGTACCCAATTAATTTCAGGGGTGTTAATTTTTTGTAATTGCATGGTAAGACTTCCAATAACCCCAGCCAATTGGTCGTAGGCGTTTTTTTCAGAAGCTTCCTTAACACTCTTCATCATGCCCTTCGTTTCTACATCTGAACTTATCATCTTTACAAGTACAGATGTTTCTGCATTCAATAAAATATTTATCACATGAGGTAGCGTGCAATAGTCTGGAAAATTTCTCTTCATAAACCATATCACTGCTTTCAATAATCCTGCTGCACTCTCCGGAAAGAATCCTCCTTTTTTAATTGCCTCTCTATCTAAATTTGAATACAATGCCCAAGCATATTCTTCCACATGAGTTTGTGATTCCAAAAATCTTGGGTCTAATGGATTAAACCTATGCGACTTTGAAAGTTCTGTAAATGAAATAGGGAAAAATTTTATTTCATTTCGTTTATGATAAAGAAAACTACTATATACACAATTGGCTAACGTTGGAAATTTAAAGTCATACACGAAGCCGGCATACTTCTTCTCAATAGCCTTATAAATAATTGGCTCAGCAACAGAAGCACTTTTCCCCGCTCCTGCACCTCCTATAACAAGCACCGACCTAAATGGGTTGGGGATATTTACGTATCCACCATGACCTTCTAGCACCAGGGCTAAATCCTTTTCACTTGCTTTACTTTCAAGTGTCAACGAGGTTGCTTCTGTTTGAATAGGTGCCGAACTGCGATAGTGAAGTATTAGAATAAGCAGGCAGGCATTCGCTACAAAAAACAAAGTTGGATATAAGTAGTAAATAATTGTAGTGGAAAGGTTGGAAATAAATAATAGAATGGCAATGCTAAAAAATGAAATGAGGTACAAGCTAATCTTTACGGCACTACTAAACTGAACTCTCCTAGAGGTTTTAGCAAAAACTTGTTTGGAATTATAAAATGAAATGACAATGAAAAGCAAGAAATAAAGTGCCTTTACAATTTCTCCCAACTGAAAGGAAAATCGTTTCGTTGCCGCCCCTCCTACTCCAATCAGTCCCAAATAATCTATTCCAACGGCAAGAAGTGCAAAGACCAACACCAACAACAAGGTGTCCTTCATTTGCATTGTATTAGGTTTTGTCATAGTCCAAATTTTCGTCTTTTCTTTCTCCTTCTTTCCTCCCTCTCTTGTTTTCCTTGTCCAATTTCCACACTCGCGCTTTCAATGGTATCTAAAAGTTTTTCGAATTCGCTGTTGGCAAAAGTCGGCTTTTCTTCCAACTTCTGAAAATTCCCGTCTTGAAATACCTCGGGATGTTCACTTCGATAACTCTTACTTCCTTTACGAATATATTCAGGGATATCCTTAATGGGAAAATTATTGGAGCTGTCCCTGATAAATGAATTCATATTATAAGAAAAGGTTTTATTAAATTTCATCTCCTCTCCTACCTGTTTTAATTCACGAAGTGTGCCTGAAGTAAATCCCATCTTTTCTAATTGAATAAACTGCTTATCTACAATCCTCTTCTGAGTCTCGTGGTACATGTCCACATTGGAACGATAATTAAATATGTATTGAAAAGATTGCTGGTTCTTTCGCTGGAATTCCTTTAATTCAAATTGCCTACTTATATTATTTCTAGCAGTAAGTGCATGAATATTTTTCTTCATCAATTTATCTCGGGAGGAAACAATAATATGCGCATGCATCGTATTTCCTGGTTTTGGGTCGCCCACTTTAAAACTTGGAGGTGTTCCATTCTTGGAGGTATAAACACCAACCTCCTTTTCACTATAAAATCTTTTCTCGTGAATAATTCCCACCCACACTAAATCTTCCTTTTGCACCTTATCGTTTTTAAAGGATAGGGAATAGTTAACCATGGTATGGCGAACAAACTCTCGAAACTTCTCTTTATCGTTTCCAATAAACTCCAATTCCTCATTTGATGGATTTACTGAAATGGAGAAAAATTTGTGGTCTTCTTGTTTACACCCTTTTCGATTTTCGTTTATTCGAGCGATTGCTTCCGAAGAGGAAATGTTCACTCGGTCAAAATCGAAGTACAAATCATCCTTATCAATCTTCTCCTCGTTACCTACTAAATAGTTCTGCAAACGTTCAACCCCTCCCCTATTTGTATAATCTTTACTCTCTGCTTTTTCAGGATTATCAATCTTGGTTATCATTGGCTAACTTTTTTAAGGCTTCGTCATTTCGGTGAATCATCCGTTCGGCTAATTTTTGATTCGGACTTTGATTCATCAAAAATTGGGTATTAACTAAAATTTCTTTCATGTAAACCTCCGAAACTTCCGATGAACCACTTCCATTCTCTCTAACCAACCCCACAATTTTTCCCATGACCTCCAACTGTCGCTTTTCAAATTCCTTTAAAAAACCAGCCGTATAATTATGGTACCGAAACACCTCCTTAGTCAAATTTTTATCAAGCAAATCATCCAACGTTTTTAATGATATTTTGTTCCGTATGATGAAAAATAGAATCTCGTCCAAGCCTTCTTTCATTCCCACTCCTTGTTCCTTACAATAGCTTTTAAAGAGCTTCTTAACGTGCCCTGAGACGGAAATCTTATCCTCTTTTAATACTGCTTTCTCCATTACTGTAAATGTGCTAATATTTGCCTAAATATACGTTTTTAATTCTCATTTACAATACATTAACTCACAAAATAGCTTTGCTATTTTATATATAGCTCAAATACACCGGATTAGTGCTTTCTTCTTGCTAATACCTTACACACACATTTATATTATTACATTCTTCCTTCTCCTGAACGACATATCTTTGCATTTCACCCGATGGTTATACAGGCTCCTACCCGATAGCGATGGGAAAGAAAAACTTATTCGGTTTACTTCTTCTCCTATTCTAAAGCCAATTAGTTGGGAATTCAAATTGCCTCAAAAAATGCACAATATCTTTCGGGTGCAAGAACAATAGAATGAACCTGAGACAGACTCCAAAGCACTAGTAGTATAGCTGTTCTTTGTAAATTTGTAATTTTACAATATTACATTTTTGTAATTTTACAATTTTATATTTTGCGGCAACCCACCCATTATTGGGGCCTCGAAGAAAGGGTTTACTTAATAAAGGTGATAAAGAATAAAATCAGCACTAAGTAAATCCGAAAAAACGGCAGAATATACTACCATATGAAAAGTTCACTCCAAATAGAAAGGAAGGGTAACTGTATTTATACAATATTGTAATTTTACAATATTACAATATTACATCTTTACATTTTTATAATATTACAACATTACATTCTTACATATTTACATAATTGTAATGTTACAGTTTTACACAATTACAAGTTTATAAGTTTACATTATTACATAATTACAATATTACATTTTTACATATTTTTGTAATTATAATATTACAAATTTACAATTTTGTAATTTTACATTATTACAAGTTTACATATTTACAATATTACATTTTTACAATTGACACTATGGAAACAAAAATTATAAGCTTCTACACCCAAAAGGGGGGAAGTGGAAAAACAACCTTAACCCACTTAATGGGCATTGCCTTAAGCGCAAAAGAAGTTGGCAAAAAAGTGTTGGTAGTGGACAGTGACCCACAGCGTTCCTTAATGAAAATACTCGAAGACATTCGAATGAGTAATGAAGACCCAAAATTAAAACCTCCGTATGACCTTGTCTATTCGCCTATAGGGGAAATACGAGATACCTTACGTAAGCATCATGGGAAATACGATATCATTCTAATTGATATGCCGGGAACATTAGATATGAAAGGTGTAAGATCTGGTTTACTAGCTTGTGATGTAGTTTTTATTCCTATCCAACCATCTCAGTTAGATTTTGTGTCCTCTCGCGAAACCATTGAAAAGATTAAGGAAATCCAACAACTGAAAAAATCAGAGAAGGAAGACTTTCACTACTACTGTTTAGTTAACCAAGCTGAACCGAAGAAAGTAAGAACCCGTGAACTCCTTGAGTATATTGGGGCTTCAAAGATTCCACACCTAGAAGTACCAGTACTTCGTTACGAAAAATACAAAGACATGATGAATGAATACTCGGTGGATATCTTTAAAAAGAAAAACTGGGGAAATGAAGAATTAGCACTTAGAAAAGTATTTGATGAAATCTTAGAAAAACTAAACTAAAAGCAAATCATATGAGCACAAAAAAATCAAAATTCTTATTCAACGATAATTTCGATAAAATTTCTGATAAGATAGAAAAGGAAGTGGAAGTAAGAAAGGGCAATCCTGATGATGACCACTTCAAGGTAGATATTGAAAAAAGAATCGACACCTTGGTTCAGAAAGAAAAAAAGAAGGCATCCGCCAAGAAGCCAATTCCAAATGGAGAGGAAAGGGGCAGAAACAGGTATCAAGCCATTGCAAAGGAACTAATCCCTGAAAAATTTATTGGAACAGGCGAAACTGGAACACTTCCCGTATACAATGAGCTTTTAACTAAGCTGAAAATTTTATCTACGTTGAAAAACACCTCTATGCGCGACCTTGGAAGTTTGGCTTTATATGAATTATTGAAAAAGGAAAAGTTTGTAGATTAGAATAAGAATTTACAAAATTGTAAAATTACATTTTTGTAAAATTGTAAAAATGTAATATTGTAAAATTACATTTAACCTTTTTTGTTAAGTACTGCTTTTAGAAAACAAATACCATTCTCGCATTCTACTGAGAAGCTTTTCTTGCTTCTCGGTAGATAAGGAATTCTCAGTTTCCCAAATTTCGATAACGCTAGGTAAGGAATTGTCGTGTTTGGTAAAATTCACTTCACAAATCATTTTCGGGTACTGCGTGTGTATTATCACGGTCTTTCCAAGAAACTCAGATAACAGGAACTTTGGTAAAACTTTATTCTTCTTCATTGAACCACAAAATTAAAATGCAAATTCTTGAGTGCCGCAAAGCTACCTATAATTCCTTGAAAGGTGTAGAAAAAAGTACAATTCTCCGGTGCCAAGTTCAATTTTAAAACCTTCGGAACAGCCTATTAATGGTTGTTTCAGAACAAAGGTGTAGAAATTCTTACATCTAGTAAAAGCAACATTCGACTTATAGAGGAGCTTAGTTGTGGAAAAAATTAAAAATACAACGGAGCTTATGATTGTAATAGTCTGTATAACAAATATATATAAGTAAAGGTGTAGAGATTCTTACATTCCAAGAAATCCCAAAGGTGTAGAAAAAAGTACATTCCCTCCGGTTCGACCTGAAAACCATTTCTGTTGAAATACCTGTCAAATAAGAGATTCGAGCCAAAGGTGTAGAAAAACATACATGTATAGGCTACTTTGAAAGCAGGACCTTTTGAAAAGCCCTGTGGCTAGGTTCAAAGGTGTAGAAATTAATACATTTGATTACAACATGAAAAGCCATATATTATTAATTATCAACACATTATACTAAAAGGTGTAGAAATTCTTACATTAATTCGAGTACGATTTAAGCTAGTAAAAGTAAGGTTTTAATGGGAGGAAGGTTAAAAGGTGTAGAAAAAAGGACATTCCTCAAACGGAAAAATTACAGTATTCGTCTATTATTCAATAAATTACGATAAAAGGTGTAGAAAAACCTACATTATTGGACATTCGGTTAGAATAGCTAATTTGGTTAGCAATGTTCGGTTGCATCTGGCTACTAATCCTAAAGCTCACATTAGGAAGTAATGGGGACTAAAAAGGCAAAGGTGTAAAGATTCTTACATGTGGAAGATTTGGACTAAAAGACAAATATTTAATAATCAACTAGTTAAACACAAAGGTGTAGAGATTCTTACATTTCGCGCCAAAAATCATCTTTAAATTGATTTTGATTTTTTTCAATTTTTTTCTTCCCTTGCAACTGCCACATTTTCAGGTCCCTTTGAAAACCAGTATTTTCGCGTTTCACATTTATTCTAAATACTTTTACAATTGAATAAATTGTAATCTATATTGATAATTGTAGGTGACCTATACCCTAATCACAACAACCCATTCAAGGAATTTAGGTGTAGAGAAACCTACATTAAAGTGTAGAAATTCTTACATAGGGGTGTAGAGATTCTTACAGTAGAGGTGTAGAGATTCTTACGCACAAATAGGGTAGGTGTAGAGATTCTTACATCAATCATGCAACCCCCTCTGAATTTCGAATTTAAACTGGGTTAGGAGAGAGGTAAGGACATAGCTAGGTACATTATTAATTGGATTGCCGTTCTGCGCTTTAATCCTAATTACATCCATCAAATCAAGTAGTTTAATTTGGATGGCGCCAAGGTTCACTACATTGTCAAGAAGCGGTTGAACTTTTAACATGTGTTCTTGCTTAAAACCAAAGTGCAACTTTAAAAGCCCTTTAATACTCTCAGCCTTGGTTTCCATGAATTTGATTTGACCAACGGTAATGATTTTAAACTTCACATGGCTAACTTTTCCTTCCGTTCTTTCAAACCCTGCTACTTCAAACCAGCAATCACTTTTTTGGTAAAGTTCTTTATGTGCCACATCAAGGACATTTCGTTTAAACTCTTTAAACTCGCTGTATTTATCGCCCATGAGTAACATTTCACGAAGCTGCGCATATTCAATAATCGCCCCTCCTTTATCTTTCCAACGAGAAATTAATTGATAGATGCGTGCTGTGTATTTGTTTTTGGCATTGTAAGCGATTTCATATAGGAAATTCGTGTATCCTTGCTGCACCATAACCATGCGCGCTGCCACATCCTTGGATATACGAATAGAAAAATAATGCTTTTTCTTTTGGTCAAGTGGAAGGTAGGCTTCGAATAATCCCCCAACGCGAATCGCTTCTACCCCGGTAATAGGGTCAATCCCTTCAAAGGTAAAAGGAGAGGTAGAGAGCTTCATTACGGCTTCCCACACCTCTTTATATTGAGAATGTTTTTTGGCTATGTCTTTAAAATCAACTTTAAATTCTATGTGCGAGTTAGGAGTTTGAAATAGTTGCAACTGCTGAATGGACTTTGTTCTATCTTTTACCACTTGGTTGATGGTATCTTGCAAAGCCTTGATAATGGTAAGGAAACAGCGTTGTTGCATAATCGTATAATCATACTTTGCGTTGGTAATACGATTAGGTTGCTTGATATTGGTCATGCTCGTGACATCGGGAATCATAATTTCCGTTTTTTTCTTTTTCGAGCTGCCTTTTTTATTTTCTTCCATCGTGAATAAAAAATTGTATCAACACCTTGGTAATCCTACCTGAATCTATCGCCCAAATTTACTAAAGTTTCGGGCAATATCCTCGTAAAATAAAACAGTCAATCAGGTATTTATCAACTTTTAAAATTTAATATCCGCTTGGTTTCAAAAAGTCCCTGGCAGCCCAATGGGGCTTTTTGAAATTTTTTAAAATAGAAAAACCCTTGTTTTCTTTCGTTTCACCGAAAAAGAAAACAAGGGTTCGCCATGCTAGTCAGCGTGCGCAGGCACTTTAGTTTTTTGAGATGTAAAAATAAAATTCGTTGCCTGTGTTGCTTTTCGATACGCTTTAAAAATAAATTGGTTATCCTCTTTTAATGCTGTTAGCCATGTTTTAATATAAGCCGCTGAATTTTCAAGGGGTACATTTATACCCATTCTAGCGCAAGAAAAAACGGCACTTAGTTCTGCGATAAGTTCCTCAAAAGCATATTGAGCGCTCTTTTTATCATTTATTTGTGTTCTATTCAATCGGCTAGAGTGTCCTGTCCAATGCGCTAACTCATGGAAAAACACAGGATAAAAACTAAGTTCTTTTTCAAATTGATACGTTTCAGGTAGTTTAATAAGGTCAAGAGTAGGATTAAAATAAGCTCGGTCTTGGTCTTGAAAAATAATTTTTAAATCGGGGTGCAAATTGGTAAACAATTTTACAAACTGTCCCACTTCAAATGGTGTAAAGGTGCATTTTTTGGGAAGTAAAAAAGATTCTTGTAAGCCTTCGCAGTCGCACACATTAAAAACAAAATAGCGTTTTAAAAAACTTTCTTTGAAGTAGTTTTTCTGTTCGTTTTCGGTTAGTACCTTATAAGCGGCTTCTTGGATTTTATTTTTTGTTTCCTTATGAACATACAAGAAGGAAGTAAAAAAGATGTCGCACCCTTTTGCTCCTTTTTTAAGGGTGGCATTTTGTGCGTTGATTTGTTTGAAGGTTAACCAGTTGTTGACTTTATAATGTCGTTGCTCGTATTCTAGGGACAACATGAGCATATTTAAACCGCTGTAAAAATTTCTTGTAACGGGGTTATAGGGTACTTCTTCGGAATTCATCCAAGGTTTTTTGAAGTCCAAATTCTCTTGGGTTAAAAAAGAAATAATTCTTTCGGTAATGGATTGATAAATTGTTGTTTTCATTTTGTGCGCCCGTTTTTTATCTGCTGGCTCCGCAGGGGTTTAGATTAATTAATATTGATTGATTTACTTTATTTGATTGTTTTTATACCTCTTTTAATTGGCAATAATCTGCAAGGTCTTTTAAGTTGATTCGACCAAAATTTGAGCTATAATAGCCTTGTTTTTCATATTGCGCTTGCCATTTGTTAAAAGCTGCTTTAGCTTGTTTGGGGTTGTTATAGGTTTCTGTTGGGTGGATAGTGAACCCATCGGGGGACACTATCACATACTTACTTTTCTTGCTCATAGATTTTTTTAAATCCTTCCTTCATCAGCGAAGGAAAAATAATTTTCATTTGTAAAAATTACGTGGTCGTGTAGTGCTATATCAAAAAGGCGTGCAGCTTCTTTAATTTGCTGTGTGATTCGTTCGTCCGCTTTGCTTGGGGTCAGGTTTCCGCTTGGGTGGTTGTGCCCAATGATAATACTGGAAGAATTAGTTTTAATAGCAACAGCGATAAGGTGTTTAATATCAACCACACACCCCGCCACGCTTCCAATTCCTAGGTTATAAAAACCCATTACTTGATTTGCACGATTAAGGCAAAGCACATAAAAATACTCTCGTAGTTCTAAAGTGTCGGGGTCTGAAATTTGCTTCAACACCTCAAAAGCGCCTTTGCTTGTTGTAATCTTTATACGGTCTTGTGTGTTGGTTTGGGACTTATAGGAAACTTGAATTTCTGCGATGTTTGAAAACATAGAGTTAGATTTTAAAGGTTAGTAGATAAAATCAACTCGATTAAATTTTCTTTTGTCAAGCCCATTTTTTGGACAAAATCAAAACTGATTCCTAGAAAGCTAGATAATTTTTTAGTTGAAAAGTTGGCTAATTCTGCACGTGAGTAATTTTCCCCGATAGAGGTAATGCAATTTGTATTCATTTTATTCGCCCGTTTTTTTCTCTAAGCTGGCTCCGCTTACGGATAAATTTATAATTAATTAACTATACAAATATACAGCGCAAAACCTCTGAACGCAAGTATTTACAAGGCTTTTAACTAACAATTCTTAGCACCCTTTACTTTCTTTCCCATCGCCAAGTCGTAGGCTTTAAAACAAACCACTTTCCATTTTTAATGAACAATGAACTCTTAGAATTTATAAAAGGGTAGGGGAGCAAGTACTACTCAATAGAGTAGGTCTTGCCATTAAATAACAAATTTGCAATGTGTTGAAAATTGTACTTTTACAACGTATTGCACCAATTGAAGCGGTGGGGAAGAGAATCCAAAGTCAACTAATCTCTATTTATAAATGGCAAAGACATATGGCAGCTTACAAACTAACCTAAATCACAAGCAAAATAACTAGATTGACCGGGCAAGACTTTTTTCATACTTTTAGTAGTAATCCAAATAAATTTAAATGAAATTTAAAATTGTATCGAAAAAGATTTTAGAGTATAAAGTACTTACAATTATCCTAGTTTCTTCATTACAGCTAAGTAGCCAAAATACGCTGTGGGCTTGGGGAAGTAACTTTTATAATCAATTAGGTGATGGTACAAACGTGAACAAAAACACCCCCACTTCAATAGGAACATCTACAAACTGGAAAAACGTTGCTTCGGGGGGCAGCCACACTCTTGCAATAAAAACCAATGGTACGCTTTGGGCATGGGGTTCCAACTTTTTATCTCAATTAGGAGACAGTACTACTGTAAACAGGTCCATCCCTACACAAATAGGCATGGCTAATAACTGGTCGAGTGTTGCCGTGGGTGTATACCATTCACTTGCAATTAAAACCGATGGTACATTGTGGGGATGGGGAAAGAATGATGCCGGTCAATTAGGAGATGGCACAACTTTCGATAAAATTGTTCCTACACAAATAGGAGTAGACACTAACTGGTTGCAAATTGCTGCAGGATATGGGCACACTCTTGCAATTAAAACCGATGGCACGCTATGGGCATGGGGAGCAAATCTTGTAGGACAATTGGGAGACAACACAACTATAAGTAAAAGTGTCCCCGTGCAAGTAGGCACCGGAAACAACTGGTCGAGTATTGCTGTGGGTGGGTACCATTCCATGGCGATAAAAACAGATAGCTCGCTATGGGGGTGGGGACAAAATTCTTTCGGGCAAGTAGGAGACGGCACAACCTTAAATAAAATTATCCCGACACAAATAGGTACTGCAAACAACTGGTCGAAAATAGCTACTGGTGGCGTCCACACCCTGGCTATAAAAACCAATGGTACGTTATGGGCGTGGGGAATTAATGCATCTGGTCAATTAGGAGACGGCACAACAGTGAAACAGATTATCCCTAAACAGATTGGTACGGCTGGCAACTGGTCGCAAATTTGTGCGGATGACTTCCACAATCTTGCAATAAAAACAGATGGAACCTTGTGGGCATGGGGAGAAAATACTTTTGGTCAATTAGGCGATGGCTCCCTTGTGGGTAAGATTATCCCAACGCAAATTGGATCAGCAACCAACTGGTCTCACATTGCAACCGGCGAGTCTCATTCTTTAGCCTTTCAAGGTGCAACAAGCAGTATTTATACTAATGAGGTGGCCAAGATGTTTCAAGTATATCCAAACCCATGTAATGGAATTTGTACTTTGGATTATACCACAGCACAACCAGTAACCTTAAAAATACTAAACAGCCAAGGTCAAATGGTGTACGAAAGTTTAACCGCGGATAACACAATTGATTTAATAAATCTGCCAGTAGGAATTTACACGATACTTATTTCTACCAATAATGCTCTTTATGCTGAAAAGCTATTAAAGCAATAGAAATTTCTCATCGCTAAAAAATGCCCTATAAATTGAAAATTTTTAACTAATTTCTTTAAAGGAAGCGGTGGGGAAAAATAACCCGGATGGAAGCCCGAAAGGGTGCTACCGCGTAGCATTCGCAGAACGACAGCCGGAGAAAGTTACTAATAAACTAGATTTTCTCTCTTATCGCTTGAATCTTCTCCAAACCCAACTGTTCTTTTAAATCATCATTCCAATCAACACCTTTGCTTGCCTCTAAACGAATATGTTCTGAATGATCAAACTTTAAGGTCATCAAGCTTTCATTAATAGATTTCCAATTGTCAACCGTATTTACGAAAGATATTTTTACAACACTTTCATACTTATTAAAAGTGCGTTCTATAGTAAACGGATATTTTTCATCATTCACTAAGTACAATTCCTTATTCAATCGTTCGTACTCATTGCAAACGCGCTGAAATTGCGGAATATGTTCCAATAGATACTCTTCTCTTCCAAGATTATCTAAAATTTTATTGTGCTGGAATTTCCAAATAACTTCTCCGTGCTGTCTATCCTTATATCCTGCATGAATATCACAATCCACGATAAGCTTATTATTCTTTTTATACAACTCATCCATATACTCATCAGGCAGGGCAATTCGAGAAAGAATCTTTGCATTAAATTGTTGCCCCTTACTGTTATTATCATTCGCTAGAACAATTTCCTTAGGTTCTAACCTAGTAATAATCTCTTGGTATAAATCAATATGCGTTTTGGAAAGCTCTCCATTACTGGCAACTAGAACAGGATTGCAGGTTGCCAAATCCATTTTCTTTAATTGTACATAGGACAAAGAATCAATCGGATTTTCTGAAATAATTAAATGGGTAACCGGTTCGTTTCGTTTATAATCACTTGACCAAATCCCTATGGATTGGAAACTATCGGTGGCAGTAACTTTTAAGTTCTCGTTCTTTCTTACATACCCACATATAAAGGTTTTATTGCCATCGCTTGCGAATAGAGGGAATACGGTATTTATATATTTTACGGGTGGCTTATGCGTAGAAGAAATCTTTGGTCCATAAATGATTTCATTTTTAATTCTATTCTTGCACAAGTGCGAGTTCAAGATTTCCATCGAAAGTCCCCGAGATCCTAAATACTCTTGATGGTAAAATTCAGGCAGCACTTGGTATTTGCGTTGAACTTCGGCAATGGTTCTGTCGGTGTTCTTCTTATCCTCATCACTTTTTAACTCAATGGAAACACCTACCGAAGAAAAATGCCCTTTCTCCAAATTCTCCACAAAGCCATAGATTTTCTTCTTTGCCATGGGAATAGAAAATGCTTCACTGCGGTACTTAATAAAAGAAAAAATATTCCCTCTGTCTAAATCGTTATAAATGTTCTTGTATAGGTACTGCTGCTTACCATCTTGAACCACTCGTGAAATTAGCAGCTTGTCACCTATTTCGTTCTCCACAAAAACATACCTTGGATTCCTAGAATCGGCATTCTCTTTCGATGTTCTTTCTTCATCCAGTCTAAAACCGTGTGTAAGACAAACAAAATCAATAAGGTTTACCTCTTTGAGCTTTTCTATCTCTTCGAATAATTCTTGTTTGGTCTTCATTTAGATTTTTTTACGTGAAAAAACGTAAGTTTTTCAACTTTACTTACTTTATATCCCAAGGCAGAAAGCACTTTCTTCATCGTAGTATTGTAATGAAAATCATCCGCTTTCAAATTTTGCAACTGCTGGTAATTTATCTTATTGGTCTTGCAAAAAGAGGATAGGTTTTCCCCTTTCAGCTTCTCCTTGACCAATTTCTTTGCTTTCTGATAATCTAAGATAGTAGTGCTCATCCTTGGCAAATATAGGAAGAAATGAGTGCGCGAAAGAAATCTACTAAAATTTTATTATACTATATATTTAGTATACTTTTACCGCTCCATGCAAAAAATCCTTTTATCAAACATACTTTTTAAACTATTCCAACATCAAAAAAAAGGGCTTGTGGTGGCAATTTCCTCTTTGCTGACCCTGGCACTCTTGCTTAATATCAAGGGTATCATCAGCTTCTTAGCAGGGGATGAAATAGGAGTTTTGGATGTCTTATGTACCCTACTATTTGCCTACATGATTATTGACCTCATAAATGCCTTTGCATTAAAAACAACCACAAAGACTTCCGAACCTACCGATAATGCCAAACCGACCGAAGAAAATAAAGGAGTAGAAACAAAGATTCTGCAAAAGGTTAGCTATTCGGCTAAAAAAACCATCGCAACCTCGCCTAAAAGTATTTTAGCAGAAAAAGTTAGTCCACCCATTGAAAATAGAACCCAAGTCCCTACCTTTGCGCCCCATGAAAAATCGGAGCCTTTACCCGGCACCGAAGCAAACTTAACCCAAGAGGAAATTCCTGTAAAGGAAACTCCTCTACCTGAAGCAGAAACCGCCCTATACAGTAGGGCATATAAGAGAAGTAAGTTTGTTTAATTAACACTATCAAAAATGAAAAAAGTAAATCTGAATTTGTTGCTAACCCTAACCGTGGTTCTAGTAGCACTATGCAATCAAGACTTAGCAGCACAAACAGCACAAAAAATACAAAGTCTGACCGCTACAAAAGTAAAGCCTGTTGTAAATGCATTGCTAGCCCTGATGGTAGTAATTGCAGCAGGGAGAGCGGTGTATAAATGGTTTTTCCAACAAAGAGAAGCAGCCGGAGAAATAGCTGCCTTGGTAATTGGAATTATCCTTTGGGGAGCTTGGGCAATATTTGCCAATGAAATTCTTCAATTCTTTGGAGTTCCTATAACTGTATAATGAAAGTTCCAAAAAATATAGAAAAGCCAAGCTATATTTTAGGATTACCATTAGATGAGTTTAGAATTCTAGCCATATTTTTCCTGCTAATATTTTTAGTGTATAACATATCGGCTTCCTTTAACTTTAATCTAGGGTTGTCCTACTTTGTAATCATGGGTTTTATCCTTTGGGGACTGTACCTGATTTTAAAAAGGTCTTCCAACAAGAAATACCCCGGGTTCCTCTTGAGCTTTTTATCCTATAAATTTCAGCAACCGAAAAAGTTAGAGACCTCCAAATTTAAAATTGAAATCAAGAAATGATTTTTTCAAAAATAGCGAGTGAAGAAAAATCTTTACAGGATCACATTCCCATTCTCCGGATTGAGAAGGATGTGGTTATTTTAAAAGATGGAAGAGTAGGGAAGGGGTTTTTAATTCAAGGAGCGAATTTTGAATCTCTCCATGCAAGTGAGTACGAGAACTTTTGTAAAATGTATGAGGCTGCTCTTGGAGCATTGCCACAAGACTACATCGTCCAAAAGGTGGATGTGTTTCACAATGCCTATTATCCAAATGGACGAAGTGATAAGAAAGAAACTACCTTTTTTGAGAGACAAACACTTAACTACTTTGCTTCAAGAGCGGTTCTAAGACAGGAGAGCTATTTATTTATTATCAGCAACAATATTACCAACAAAAAGAGAAACCCTTTTTCAACCACCTTTTCACTAGGAAGCCAATTATTGGGGAAGGATTTTAAAGGCATTGAGAAGAGAGTAGAAGAAATTAAAATCAATGCAAAAAGTTTTTGCGAAACCATTTCCTCAACATCCAGTGTTTCTTACAAAGAACTAACAGCAGAAGAATTAGAAATTGTATATGGACAATTTCTAAATGTGGACTTTAGAAATAAAAATAGCAGGCCGGAAAAAGGATTTTACAATCATGAAAACTCCTTAATAGTAGGGGAGAAGAAGGTAAACATAATCTCTTTGCAAGAGCAAGGCGATGAATTATTTTACTCGGTGCCTAATCATTTAGGAATAGATTCTCCGTTTACATGGCCTTTTGGAATTTATTTGCAATTTCCTCACCTCACAGTAACCAGTTGGTATGTAGATAATACGGAAAAGGAATTGCGCAATTTAGATTCGCAGAAGAGACAGAACAATACACTAAAAAAGTTAGGTGGGCAAAGTGCTATTGCCAAAGCGGAAGAGTTAGAAGAGTTTACGTTACAAATAAGAAAAGAACAAAGTAAACTTTGTTCTGTCTCGTTTCAGGTTGTATTATTCACTGCCAATGATACGTTAAGAGAAAAGAATATTCAAGAAACATGCGATGCATTCCGTTCTCTTTATGGAGCAAAACCACTGGTAGAAACTTTTGATAATGCTAACCTGTTTTTCTCTTGCTTACCTTTTGGAGCATCCAATAGTCTTCGATGGATATTAATGAGAATAGACATGGCAAGTTGTTATGCGAATTTCACCTCTGAATTTTTAAGTGCAAGAGATGGGGATTATGTGTGCGATAGATTTAGGAATTTAGTTTACATCAACCTTTTTGATAGACAACTCAACAACCAAAACTCCATTGTAATCGGACCATCGGGTTCTGGAAAATCCTTTACAATGGGACACTTTATTTTGCAACGCTTTGAACGTAAGCAGCGACAAATCATTATCGATGTTGGAGGAACGTATAAAAATTTAGTGGATATTTTGGAAGGGAAGTATTTTGAATACAACCCGGAAAATCCAATTTCATTTAATCCTTTTATTACCGATAAGATTCATGGGAAATACCGAGTTACGGATGAAAAGGTTGGTTTTATCATTGGATTATTGACCTTGCTTTGGAAGCCATCCGGCACTAAATTATCAAATGTGGAATGGAGTCTTATGCAAGATTTAATTCCAAGATTTTATACCCAGCATGAAGCGAGCTCTTCTGAAATACCAACGCTGACTCATTTTGCAGCGTTTTTAGTTGACTTTAAAAGTCAATTAAAGTCCGATGCTTCCTTAAGCGACAAGTTTTCACGCTTTGATATTTCTGAACTTTCGATTTGTTTGGAGCCTTTTGTAACAGGAAGATACAAGGCACTTTTAAATAGTAAGGAGGTTTTAGATATTTCAGCCTACCCACTTGTTTGTTTCGACCTTGCTAGAATCAAGGAGGATATACGATTGTATCCAATTGTGACGATGCTCCTTACTGAACTTACCTTAGATACCATTCGTAAATTCCCTGACGAGGTAAAATACTTTACCATGGACGAAGCATGGAGTATGCTATCCGATGCTATGGGAGATTTTGTTCAAAACATGTACCGAACGGTGAGAAAGAACAATGGGTCTATTACCATTATTTCCCAAGATGTAGATGTGATTGTCAAGTCATCCATTGGAAAAGCCATCATCAATAACGCGGAAACTAAAATTATTTTAAATCATACCGACCAAACATTGATAGAAGAGTTAGGAATCCACTTGGGCTTTACCAAAGAAGATCTTGGTAAAATCTATTCTCTTCGTGTGAATCCGGATTGCAGAGAAGTTTTCATTAAGCAAGGAGGAACTTCCTTTGTTTTTGTTATCGAAGCGCCACCAAGCGAATATGCTGTTGTAACTTCTAATCCTGTGGAAAGAAATCATTTAGTTCGCTTAAAGAGTTTTTATAAGGGAAATATTGAATTTGCAGTAAAGCAATGGGAAGAAGATAAACTTAACAAAGCGATTGTCTAAATGAGTTTCATTCTATTACAATACACGAATGCGAATACTACCCATGGGGGAATTACCAACATTACTGCCCTCTATAATGCCGCCCTAAGTGCGTCAGGGGATATACAGCGCATCTCCTTACCTCTAGTTGGTCTTGCTGTGCTTTTGCATTTCTTTATCATTACTACAAAAATTCTTACTGGACAAAGAGAATTTGATTTTTTAAGTTCGGGAAAATTATTCCTTCTGCTACTTTTTCTAACCAATTATTCTGAGGTGATGGGCTGGATAAATGAAATCATTCACTATTTCACTGATGCCATTGACCATAAATTTATGAATTGGAGCAGTGGAAAATCTATAACGGAAATTTACAGTGGATTTCAACAGGAATACAAAGCCAAATACGGTGAACCATCCATGTTCGATAATTTTACAGAATATTTAATCCTTGGCGTAACGCATTTGACCATCTTGGTATCACGTTCAATTATCTATTCTATTCGTGAATTGTATATGGCATTTCTATTGGCAGTAGGTCCTTTGGCTGTTCTAATCTCCATGTTCCCCGGGTTTGGGTCAAACATTGGGAACTTCATTCGTTATTATTTTTCGGTAGCATTTTGGGCAATCACACTTGCCGTGTTGGATTTGCTTTTGTATAAATATTTAGAAAACTGTGCATCCACCAACGACAAGGAAGGATTTTTTGCAGTGAATATTGGGATGTGTATTTGCTACATAGCAGCACCTTACTTAACTGGAAGATACGTGTCAGGAATGGCAAGTCAATTCATGTCTAAGTTTGCACAGAGCGGTACATCCATGGGCAGGTTCGCAGGTCAATTGGCCTCGGGGGCTGCGCCTATGGCAGGGCAAGCCATTAGAGGCACAACTTCAGCAATGGGCTCCATGGCAGACAAAGGGGGTCTATCTAGAACCGCCCAAGTATTAAAGGGAGAAAAATCACTAGGTAAAGCAGCAGGAGAAGGAGTAAATGCACTCAAACAAAATTTTTCCGCTATCCGTAATCAAATAAAAACAAATCAAGGAGGATAATATAAGAATGGAAACAACAGACTTTTTAAAAACCATCAAGACCATGAAAAACATCGTGGTTATTACCATCGCACTGGCATTCATCACTTGCCTAGTTTTTGCAGGACTTTATATAAAAGCCACCTCTGAAAACGGAGAGAAAATTTATGTGGTATCTGATGCAGGAACATTTCTAGCAAAAAGAAATGAGCTAGGCATGCGTTATGATTTTGAAATTAAAAATCACGTTCGCCTTTTTATGCAAGATTTATTGGAAGGAGACCAATATACCTATACCCAAAACATGAATCAGGCTCTTTCATTAATTGATAACGAAAATGGGAAACGTATTTATGACCAGATGCAACGAGGTGGATTTTACGATTTGTACAAAAGAGAAAATGCACATACCAAAGTAACCTTTGATTCTATCCGAGTGGATATGTCTGCTAGACCATATAAAGTAAAGGCTTACCTAAAACAGGGAATCTATTGGGCAGGATATTCTAAGGATATTCCCTATGGTGCTATTATGGAAATTGTAGAAGACAGTCGCAGTGAAAAGAACCCATTTGGACTTCTAATTACCAATTTCAATTTTATTGAATATGCTGTTTCCTCTTCCATTAGAACTCCACAAGACAGTATCAACTAATGAAAAGAATAGTCATCGTCCTACTTTCGCTTGTTAGTCACCTGCTTTTGTCACAAAACAATAAGCAGATTGATACCATTTATTGTGATTCCAAAAACACCTCCTATCTTATTTTTTACGATAAAGTAGAATTGGTGGATGTTGGGAACCCTGATAATTATGTGGCTCAGATTGAGGAAAGCGCGATTTTTGTAAAGGCCTTAAAACCATCGGTGGAACCAACTACGATTTTGGTAAAAATTGGTAAGAATTTTCATTTTGGAATTTTATTAGGGCTTGAAAGAAACAATAAAAACTACTATGACTTTACGAAATTAAATGGCGGTGGGGAAGAAAAAAACACCAAGGGCATAGAAGCAGCGAACTCTTCGGAAAAAAAGAATCCACTTGACCTAACAGCTAAAATTGAAACCCTACTAGCTACTAAAAATGAGATGCACACCCTGGGTTCTGTTTCTAAATTTTTAGAAACTTCTATTCCTGTGATCAGAAATGACAAGGAGTATACGTACTTAAAATTAGTAGTGAAAAACAAAAGTTCTATTCCTTATAAGGTAGATTTTATTTCGTTCCAATATTTTGAAGACCAGAAAAAAGGAGTAGGAAAAAAAAGAAAGAAAGTTCCTCGCGATGAATTTCCAATCAATGAAAATAAAGTAAAAGAAATTGAAAGTGGGCAAACCGTTGCCATTCCCTTTGTTATCAAATCCTATGCGCTCTCCAATAATGGCTATTTGATGGTACTTGTAAGAGAGGCCTCCGGCAATAGGGTATTGAAAATAAAAGTGGAAGGATCCATCATTCAAAAAGCACCTCAATTTTAAATCATGAATAATAAAAAGTTAACGAACATTCTTACATTTTCCCTGGGTGGATTGCTCGTGCTTTTTATTGTGGTAAGACTGATAAATAAGAATGCAAAAGAAAAGGTTACGGAGCTAGAACCAATCAACTTAAATTACGACCCTCAAAAAGAAAAGGAAGTTTCAAAAATACAGCAGATAGAAGAAGAAAAGCGAAGAAAAGAAAGTGATGCGTACAGCGATAAATATTTAACACCCAATTATAATTCCTTGTTTTCAAAAACTGCCGAAATGGGAACGGATGGCAGGAATCCAAGTGGAAGTGAAAGAAGCACTTCAACCACCTATGAGTCGCAGTCTTCTTTTAGCAAAACAAGTGACCCAACTAATTTAGGTTTTGAATCTGAGTTTTTAAAGAATAGGGAGAAGCAGCAAAATTCAACTACCGAAACTCCCCCTATCACCTCTCTCCAAGAAAACGAGAAAAGCGCACCAACTACCAAAAATCCTTTTGGGACAGTGAAGAAAAGCGGTACTGAAAAAATGGAACCAGTACCAGAAAAGGAGCTATTTTCTCAAGGAGAAATTTACGGGGATCAAAAAATAAGTCCTAACGGTGCAGCAACTATTCGACTTTTGGAAGCCATAACCTATAAAGGAAACTTCTTTCCTAAGAATTCCATTCTGTATGGTCAAGCAAATTTTTCAGACAACAGGGTCTATATAAAGATTAATCGCATTAAATGTAATTTTGGAGAATTTCCAATTGCCCTTTCTGTTATCGACAACGATAGAATAGCAGGGATATACTATAAAGCTCCTGTTGATGAATCTGTCAAGAATACTTCTTCCGATGTGAACATTCCTACCGTAGGAAGGTATGGGGCAGTCGTGAAGGATGTAACCGAAAAGGTTATACAAGAAGGAAAAAATTATTCAAAGAATTCGCAAAGCCTTTCCTTAGAAGACGGCTATAAGATATTTTTAACAACTGAAAAAAATTAAGATGAAGAATTTATACCTACTCACATTTTTACTTGCAACAACAATCACCTTGCCTGGGCAAGTGATTACTAGTGATCCTATTCAAGAAGGGCAAAATAAAGTGATGATAAAATTGCAAGCCCAATCACTATGGAATGCCGTGGACCAATTTAAAAAGATGAAGGAGCACTATGATGTAGCTGTACGCACGAAGGAGCAAATTGTAGAATTGAGAGATATGGCTCTAACCATCGAGGAGCGATTGAAAGAAGTTGGGGATATAAAAAATTTAAGACTCAACAATATTGGTGCAATACTCGATCGGGTAATGAGTTTAAAAGAAGGTCGTCAAGTATTTATGGCCAATAAGTTTATGGATATTGCCAGCACCTTTGAATCAGCATTTTTAAAACTTGATAATTCTGAGATTTACGAAAATTCCTATTCGGGAGTTGCAAGTAGTTATAGCGCTACCTTGGATAACCCTAGAGAAAATGTCCGTTCGGTGCAAACCAAAATTAATTCTTTAAATAGTTATTTAGAAGAGGCAACTAAGACTTCCATGGTTGCCGATGCGCAAAACCAAAAAATGAAAATGAATCTAGCCATTCAATACAAAGCCATTTCGGATGAATTAATAAAAGTGGCAAAAGAGTTAAATGTTGCCATCAATATCGAAAGCGCAATCGCATTAGATCCCGGGCAACGTATGGAAATGATGGACAAGGTTTTGAATCTTCAAATAAAAGCAGCAGAACTGGAAGAGCGGTCTGCCCAATTGTTAAAAGAAGCTACCACACCAACCGAAGAGTCTATGGCAATGGTTAGAGAGATGAGAATTAATTCACAGATTAAGCAAATGTCCCTACACAATTAATTCATGAAGAATTTTGTACACCTAATTTTCGCTTTACTCAGCGTTCCTCTCTTTGCGCAAGAGGCTCAAACAAATAGTGTTTCCTTGAAACATATTATGGGACAGCATGCTATTGATGCAGGATATAATTTTACTAAGCACGGAAGCGGACCCGCTATTTCCTATATCTACTACAAAACAAATAAAGATGTATTTGATATGGGACTAAATTCAGAAATAGGAAAAATAGGACTCACCAAATTCACTAATTATGGAGCAAGGCTGGTTTACAACCGAACACTTGGAAATGCAGAAGAGGTCGTATTCCTAAACTTTGGTGGGGGTTTAAAAACAGGAGTGGAATCTTATACAAACGAGTATTTAAAAATTGATGAATCCGTTTTCTATTATGGAGGATTGGTTAATTGTACGATTGAAATTTTGTTTTCAAAACGGCTTGGAGTCGTTTTAAAAGCAGACCAAAATTATATTTTGAATTCCAAATTAGGTGAATTGAATTGGCAATTGGGTGGAACCATAAGATATACATTTTAATATGCAAAGAATACTACTTACCATCCTTTCTGTTTTCCTACAGCTAGCGGCACTCAGCCAAAGCAAGGTATGGGACAAAACCTTTGGTGGACAGAATGACGATGCACCAATTTTCAACTATGTCGACAGCGCAGGGAATGTATATGTATTTGGGAATATTTCCTATTCTGCTATAAGTCTTGATATCACCACACAGTATGGCAACACGGATTTTGTGTTCATTAAGTACGATAAAAACGGAAATAAGATTTTTGATAAATGTTATGGAGGCAGTGGGGATGATGTACTTAAAAAAGTAATTGTTGATGGAAATGATTTCTATTTGATTGGTCTTTCTGATTCTCCAATCAGTGGGGTTAAGACTGATCCAGTTTCTTGTTCGCCCTACAGCAAAGAAATGTATTACTTCAAAATAGATTTAAATGGGATGATAATATCCCAAGATAATATTTGCTTGCCAAATGTTGTGTCCTTCTACAATGCCGGATTGAATCCAATTCGACCCGAGGAAGTGTATGATTTTAGATTGCTTTCTAATGGTCAATTTGCTGCACTTTTACTTGCGAGTAACTATACACTTGGCGCAAATAATGAAACCATGATTGTGGCAATCAACTTCAATTCAAATTTACTTGCAAACACATCAGGGGTTGTTTACAGTTTTTATACTAGCTATTACACTAATTCAACTTTTGAAAAATTTTACGGTGGTAAAATAATTCAAATTCCCACAGGAGATTATGTAATTGGGCTTACGCTGACGATGGAAAATTGGACAGCAGGAAATTACCCCAGTTACTTATATGATAGAACCTATATTTCAACGGTTATTAGTTTAGATGCAGGCATGTCTTCACTCCAATCGCAAAGATATTTATTCAATAACTACCGTGAATCCTTTTTTGAAGATATCATCTATTTCAATAACAAAGTGTATGTGGTAAGTACGATGTATCCCTATAACAGTACAACCATAAACATGGCTGCCAACAGTGTTGGTTCTTCCTATGCATGGGGTTCACAGATAGTAAGACAAAGTCCTGCTCGTTGCAATAATGGACAAAAAGATTTAGTGGTACACAGACTCAACACAAACCTAAGCTACGACAGTGATTTTTCGTTTGGAGTAAATGGCACTTTGAAGTATTCCTCTTTTGCTATTGATACGGCAAATCAAGTTTTTCATTTGCTAACTTCAACTGATGCAAATGCAAGTTTTGACAAATCGCAAAACGCAAAGGGGGGATTTGATTTTTGGCAATTAAATGTACAATTAGGTACTTCACTGGTAAAATTAGACGACCGAACCTATGGTTCTTCAGGGGATGATTTCGGCTCTTCGGTATTTAAAACTTCCAGAGGTTTTTATTTGACAGGGAGTTCAAGCGGTGGAGTAGGTGGCGACAAAACACAAAGCTTACGTGGAATGAAAGATATTTGGAACCTAACACTGTGTTCTGCTCCCCGATGGCCTGTTATAAAAAATGCCGGGCAAATATTCAACTTATGGGTTCCCTACGCATGTACAGGGAAACCAAAACTTTTACAAATTGATTCCGTCAACACTTCGCTCAATTACAATTGGTATTCCGTTCCCTCCGGAGGGAGTCTAATTGATACGGGTATATTTCACACCACTGCCGTAGTATCTACAACAAATTCGCCCATCTATGTAGAATCCAACAATGGTCTTTGTTCCTCTCAACGGATGCCGGTATTTATTTCGCCAATTGCAACACCCCAAAAACCAACCATTGTAACTCCTTCCATTGTTTGTTTGCGGGACACCTTAACACTCTCAGCTATTAGGGATACAGCCACAAACCCATTTCCCATTTACTATTCGCTTTGGTATGATTCTTTAAAAAATCAAGTAAGTAGTGGATCCGATTTATTTACAATCTCTAACATTTCAGCACCTGTAAAGATGTTTCTTTCTACGCGCGATTCTATGCCGGGGGGGATTTCCCAAGGATACTCCTATTCTTCCTTAGTATGTCAAAGCACGTTAGATTCCACTACTGTTGTTCCTGATGTAGTGCCAACACCCATTATTAGTAATCCTAATCCTACTTGTTTTGGTAGTACAATTACCCTTAGTGTAAGCAATGCAGGAGTACTTGCCTCCTATTGGTATTCGCAATCCACTAGCCAATTGGTTCATCAAGGAAACCCATTTCTTATTCCTTCTATGGTTTCCAATGATTCATTTCAAGTGGTACTTCAAAAGGCGAATGGCTGCCGATCACTTGCAGACACCATCACAATTTTACTGGAGAAGCCCATTGCCGGTTTTTCTGTTTCCCCCACCCAGCTCAATGCCGGGGACCCTATTCAATTTATCAATACATCCCAAGGCATTGCTTCATCCAACTGGAATTTTGGAGATGGGGGTATTTCCTATAACCAAAATCCTTGGCACTATTACAATATCCCTGGAACGTTTTCGGTGCAACTAATTGTTACTTCAAGCACAGGGTGTATGGATTCCATTCTAAAGCCAAACTTAATTTTTGTGAATCCTTATTTGGGAATTGATGAAAGCAGTGCTAACATCCAATTGTACCCAAATCCTGCAACCACTGCGCTCACCATTAATGGCCTTTTTGAAATGAGCCATTTAACGCTTACAAATTCCATGGGACAACTTATTTTAGAACTCGATTTAACCTCTGGGGAAAATACACTTGCACTCGATCAATTTGCCAGAGGTATGTATTATCTACAACTTACAACTCCTACTAAAAACTTTGCAAAAACAATACTCATTCACTAATGAAAAAATATTTATTATTTCTGTTTACTCTACTAGTTTTCATCTCTTGCGATAAGCGAAAGGATTTTGGAGAAACCCTAAACAAAACTCCGGAAGTACAAGTGGCTCCGGCTGATTCGTTTTTTTACACTTTTTCTGCCACTAGAAGAGACTCGATTAAAACCACAAAGGTAAATTCTGCAAGTTACTTTTTTAAGATAAGCGATGAGGATGAAAAAATTGAACCCATTGTTGAATTTCCAACCACAGCCATCAGTTACTCTATTGACTATTCTCAATCAAAAATTACCTTCTTTGGTTTTCAATTAGGAAACTACGATGCGGTTATTACAGCAGTCGATAAATATGGTGTTGAAGCATCTCCGGCTCGAATCAACTTTGAGAGTTTTGTAAATAAAAATCCTATTGCTTCTCTGAATTATTTTATACTTGGAATTCTAGATCCTCGAGAATATATTTTAAATGGGCAGTTTTCATTTGACCCTGATGTTCGTTTTGGAGGTGGGATAGTAGAATACACTTTTAAAGTGGGAAGCAGTTACACTGTTGTTACACCCAACCCATCCATCAAATATATTTTCCCAAGCGCAGGAACCTATCCAATTTCCCTTCAAGTGAAGGACAATGATAATAGCACTTCGGTTTGGATAAATACTACTGCGGTTATTCCATAGTCTCTTTTAAAAATAGAAATGTAACTTTGCTTAATCCAAGCAATGTAACGTAACCCAATATTTATACCCAATAATTGCTTTTTCCCAAGTCTTCAATTTTGTTAAATCACGCTTATAATATTTTGGTAAAACCAGCTTATTAATTTTAGCTAGAAGTTGAAAGATGTTTTTTTTCATTATAAGTGATTTATTCAGGGAGCAATATAAACTTAATTAGGATTAATATTTAATTCAGGAAACTGCACTTCATCCATAATTTCAGGGATATTGGAATTTTGATCACGCGAAGTTATCAATTTAGAAATGGTATGTGCTTTCATTTGCTCCTCTGCAAACGGGTCGCTGAATTTCAAAATATCTTCTTTACTAATACTCGCATCCAACCATGTTTTCTCTAATTCCCTATGCAGAATTACAGGCATGCGCAATTTGGAGTTATGGATTTTTGCCATTAAAGGATTGGCTTCCGTTGTACAAATTGAAAACGTATTTACTATTTCTCCTGTGGATTTATCAACCCAAGAATCATGTATTCCTGCAAACGAAAAAATAGGCGCTTGTTTCAAAGAAATAAAGTAGGGATATTTCTTCTTATTAAATTCTCTCCACTCAAAAAACCCACTCGCAGGAACTAAACATCTTCTTCTCTTAATTGCATCCCGAAAGCTTGGTTTCTCAAATGCAGTTTCAATGCGGGCATTCAAGGTATTTATCCTCAATTTTTTTGCTGTCTCCATATCCTTCACCCAAAAAGGAATCAGTCCCCAATTGAGCAAACTAAGCTCCTTCGGTTTTGAATCCAATACAACAGGCAGTTTTGGAAAACTAAAAGCATTGATATGATATATTGGTTCCCACCCTACAGAAATATTTCCTAAATCGTAATGTTCTATTAATTCCTTTTCGGTGTTTACTAGAGTGTAGTGGTAGCACATGGTTAAATTGTTAGGAACTCGTATCCAAAAGTACTATTTACGAATAGAATAGAATATATTTGGATCCAAAATAATATTATCTTCTTACACATAGATTTGCACAAATTTTATGACGATACACAAAACGGTATTTGACAAAGGTTTTCGGATAGTTCCAGCAGACGAAGAGTTCGAGTATCAGAAAGACTTAACTGCAAAACTTGACACGACTACAGAATTGTTTGACCAACAAATAATTAATGAAATCGTATTATGGAAAATTAACCGCTATGCGAATGTTGACGGTGAAACCTTGAAATTGCTCAACGAAATAGACCCAAACTCAAAAGTACTTGATATTGAAAAGACAAGAAGAATAGTCAAGATACTTATTAATATAAAAGGAATACAACTTCCAATGGCTTCGACAATTTTGAGATTTAAAAACAAGAATATTTATCAAATTATTGACCAACGAGTTTATAGAATAATTTACAAGGATAAAAAACTGATTCTAAAGACACATCTTAACGACACGAACCTAAACGAAATGGTTGACCTTTATCTTCAATATTTAAAAGACTTAACAGAAGTTTGTAAACAATTTAAAATACCATTTCACAAATCAGACCGTATACTATTCATGGTAGACAAACGAATTAATAAGGACATCCCACTCGACAATTATTCAACTAAGTCATAAGAAATAGATCGAAAAAATAGAAAACATGGGAAAAATAGAATTGAGAAAGACCAGAAAGCAAAGTAATAAAATTGATTTAAGAAACTGGAAACCTAAAAGGAAATCAATAGTACTAGAGAATCAAGTAGCAGTTGCAATAATTACTTTTAAGGGATTTAAAAACAAAAGGAATGATAATATACAGTTAATTAAAAGTGATAAACTTAAACAAGCTGAAATTAGAAGAGATAATAGAAAACAATTAATTACTATACTTAAACCCTTTAAGTATGTTGAAATGCCATTTAGTAAAGATTTTTTCAGAGTTACAGCTAAGGTATCCGACTTTATAAAACTACAACAGAATCCGATAATAGACGAGATTTCCATTTCTGAAATTAAAAATGCAATTAATCTTATCGATCTAGAAAGAGAGAAATGGAGAAAAACAAAATGTATTTTTACATTTAAGATTCAGCTTGATAGAATCTCTAAAAATAAGAACATTAGAAAGAGCTGCATTATAGTACTATCGACAAAGACGCATTCATACACAATTGCTCGAGCTAGAATCCAAAAATATTGCGAAAATGATATAAATTGCAAAGATTACGATAGAAAAATTATTGGTTATGCTATTGAAGATTTAGATACATTCTCAAAGGGCTTTGATCAAAATGGAGTAGTTGCTCTTTGGCAAGATTTCAATTCACCAATAAGTAAGTTAAACCAAAAAGAAAACCAGTATTTGGGCTCACCGCTCAGACTATTATAGTAAATAAGACCAAAGGAAATAATAAATGGAAGTTAAAATTTGTATAAAGGTCCGAAATCCAGAATGGTATTGGACTGCTAAAGATATAAAAGATAGCAAGGGTTACTATGAGGAATGGAAGTTACTAAATGAAGATAAGGTATATAAGCATGTGAACTTTGTTGAATTTGAGTTCAACTTTCCTGTACTAAATTATGAAGACACCAGAAACGGAGAAATCAATGTTTTATACGGAGAAATAGATGAACAAACCAATCTCCCCGAATGGAAAGTTGCCAAGTTTACGAATATGACAGTTGCGCGATTTAAAGGTGAAATTAAATCTGAATATGTTGCTTTATCAAATGACATAATCCATCAATTCATAGGAGCGAAAAATAAAAAAGGAAAATTATATTGGTACTTCTATATAAAGGAAGATATAGAGTGTAAAAAACTAGATGAAAACATTTGGTTGTCCGAAGAACAAACAAAAATATTTGGTTCAAAGAGCATTATTTACCCCTTCAGCAAAGAGATTGCAGTAAAAAAAACGGGGTGTAGCATTTAATATTTAAGAAGCTAATGCAAACTGATAAGAAACCGTCTAAAAAATTCTTGAACAATTTGTATAAGAAATTTAGAAAAGATCAATCAATTTATATCCCTAGTATAATTATTTCAATTCTAATAATTGCAGCCTGGTTCTTCACCCTATTTGTTTTAAAGGAAAGGGCAAATAGAGGAACCTTTGGTGATATGTTTGGATCAATTAATGCATTATTCTCCGGCTTAGCATTTGGGGGAATTATTTTAACCATCTTGCTTCAAAGAAAGGAGTTGGAACTTCAAAGAAAGGAATTAAGGCAAACTAGAAAGGAATTTAAAATCCAAAATGAAACATTAAGACTCCAACGATTTGAAAATACATTTTTCAGCCTTTTGGAATTGCACCATCAAATTGTAAATAACATATACTATTATACATCTCAAAACAAACCTGGATTAAAAATGGCTTTAAGTTCGAGCCAGGAATCTATCACAATTAAAGGTCGCGATGTATTTGAGGCGAGATTCGATCAATTGTTTAAGCACCTTAATAAAAATAGAACATCCCAAATTGATATAACCTATATGAGTTACTACCCAGTAGTTCAAATGGATTTTGGTCACTATTTTAGAAATCTATATCGAATAATAAAGTTTGTCCATAACACAGAATTTGTTTCAATAGATTATATTCCAACAGAAAATGAATTGGAAGGTTTTAATTCACTGAAAGGATGGGAAGAGGAAAATTACAAGATTCGATATAAATATACTTCAATGGTAAGGGCTCAACTTTCAGATTATGAACTATTATGGCTATTCTATAATTGTTTAAGTATAAATGGATCGGAAAAATTTAAACCGTTGGTAGAACAGTATTCTTTACTAAAAAATTTACCTGAAAATAAACTCCATCTAACCGACATCTTATCATCATATAAACCTGAAGCATACGGAAGGAGCTAATATTTTCTCTAAAACATAAAGACTAATTGGTTCCAAAGGCTTCAAAAAGGATTCATCAGATTATGCCAATAATCTTTGCACGATCCCCAATGATATTTAGCCAACCATAAACAGAAATCGCTATTTAAAAATTTCATTCAAAACCTGCGCCAATTGAAGGCCTCCTTTTCCGATAGATAATTCCACAAATGGTTTGTTGAGTTCCAGATACTTCTGACTTTCGGTCGGGTTTGGTAAGTCATAAGCCAATTCTAAATTCCTTCGGCTATCATTGAACCAATATGCTGCACCTCCGTTGGTATAAAAAGATATATCCTCCTTGCTTTTTATCTTTAGTGCTTTAATACAACCCTCGGTTGTTACTTTGCCCTTTTCAATAATTTCCGAATCCCACACTTTATGCAGATTCGTTCCCTTCCCAAAAAATTGTAATTGAACTGTGTTGCCTCCCTTGTCCTCTGCATACCCACAATGCAAGGGTTGATGAATGTCTCCCATCAAATGAAATAAGATAAGCAAATCGGTTTTACTTGGCTTCTTCTTTAACTCTGAAATTACCTCCTCCAACTTATTTACGATATTTTCTCCTTTCTGCTTTTCATAATTTTTCCCTTTTTCTTCATTAGCGTAATGCCATGGCTTCATATAATCGTAAGTGGAATTACTCCTCATTTCATCCATCCAAACCGATGCTTCTTCCCAACTCATGGTACCTAAATATTTATTCACGGAATCTTCAACGCCCGGATTTAAAAAATGTTTAGCTACCTGCACCGTCATCTTATGTCCCTCCGCTCCCCAAGCAAATAGGCGATGGGGAAGAAATAGGGTAGGGGTGAGGAAAAATAAAATTTGTAAAACTCGTAAGCGAATCATATAAACAAAAGTAAACATTATTGGGGTTAAATTTTGATTACTACATTTTATAGCAAACTAATACTACAAATTGTAGTATTTTTAAAATATGGAAAAAATTGAGCCTACACAAGGATTAAAAATTACACCAATAAATGGTTTGGAACTAAAAAAAATAAGTATACCAATTCTTAGTAGTAAGGTGCCTGCCGGGTTTCCTTCTCCGGCAGAAAGCTTTTTGGATGACCCAATTAACCTACACGACTTCTTATTTAAAAATCCTTCTTCAACCTATTGCTTTTGGGTTGAAGGCGCTTCCATGATAGAAGCCGGTATTTTGGATGGAGATCTAGTAATATGCGATTATTCTTTAGAGCCTCACAATGGAGATATCGTGGTTGGTGTTATTGATGGAGAATTTACATTAAAACAAATTCATGTTTCTTCAGGCAAATTATACTTAAAACCACGCAACGAAAAATTTAAACCTATTGAAATCACAGAAAACATGAATTTTAAAATTCATGGAATTATTACTAATACCATTCACACCTTTAGGAAATGAAACCCGTTTTTGCATTAGTTGATTGTAATAATTTTTATGCTTCCTGCGAACGTGCTTTTAACCCTAAGCTTGAAGGTAAACCCATTGTAGTTCTTTCAAACAATGATGGCTGTGTCGTGGCAAGAAGCAATGAGGCAAAAGCCCTCGGTGTAGAAATGGGCGTACCCGCTTTTGAAATAAAGGATTTGATTGAGAAAAAAAACATTCGGGTATTCTCCTCCAACTACGCTTTATATGGAGATATATCAAACAGGGTAATGAATACATTAAGGAATTTTACACCCAACATGGAAGTATATTCCATAGACGAATCCTTTTTACTCCTTAATGGATTCGAAAAATTCGACCTAATCAAGTATGCACAAAAAATTAGAAAGACAGTAATCAAACATACTCGCATTCCGGTAAGTATTGGTATTGCTCCAACTAAAGTGTTAGCAAAATTAGCTAATAAGAAAGCCAAGAAATCAATCACTGCAAATGGTGTATTGCAATTAGAAACCCCTGAACAAATAGAAGCCGTATTAAAAGAAACACCGGTGGAAGATGTTTGGGGAATTGGAAGGCAGCTAAGTAAAAAATTAAATTACTTCGGAGTAAAAACAGCGTATCAATTTTCAAAATTAGAAAGCTCTTGGGTAAGAAGACAAATGGGGGTTGTGGGGGAAAGGCTGCTAAGAGAGCTTAATGGTATATCCTGCATTCCACTTGAAGAAAAACCAGACCCCAAAAAAGGAATTGGGATTGCCAGGGGATTTGGAAAGTGTATATCGGAATACGGAGAACTAGAAAGTATGATGGCTGCATATGCAACAGAGATCAGCGAAAAGCTTCGTAAACAAAAATCGGTTTGTAATATTATTTCTGTTTTTATTCAAACAGATCCTTTTCAAAAAGATAAACCACACTATTACAATGGGAAAACAATGAACTTAAAAATTGCAAGTAATGATATGCGAGAAATCGTGCATTACGCAATGATTGGGTTTAATAAAATATACCGTCCTGGGTATGCCTATAAAAGAGTAGGTGTATTTGTAACGGCATTGGAGCCGGAAACATCCCTTCAATATAATTTATTCGACACCATAAATCGGGAACGAAGCTCTAAACTTATGAAGGCTGTTGACAAAATAAATAAGATAATGGGCAGGGAAACAATTAAGTGCGCAATACAAGGAGTTCAAAAAAGATTTAGGTTGAAGCAAGAAAAATTATCTCAACGGTTTACCACACGAATAGCAGAGTTTCCTAGGATTGTAATTGGGTAAAAGTTAAAGGGAGGAATAGATTAAATAAAACTTGCCAATTTTGGAAAGTTTTTGTATATTTGTATATGTACATCAAAGACCAAAAGGGTCAAAAGATTGTAGTTGAAATTAAGCCTGTTGAAGGTATAGACTATAAACTAATAAGTAAATCCAAGTTCTTTTTTAACTGGGAAACGGAGAAAAAGAGAAGCGTATTTAAACTTACAAAGTTAAATTCTGAAGAAATTTTGGGGTTAATTTCTTTGATCGTTATAAAAAAAGAAAAGCGAATTGAAATTAATTTGCTTTCTGTTTCAAAGGAAAACAGAGGAAGAAAGCAAAAGTATAAGGGAATAGCCGGCGCTCTGATTGCCTATGCATCCAGGGAGGCGATAAAATTATTTGGACACGAAGCATGTGTTTCTCTAACGCCCAAAACAGAATTAAAGGCTCATTATATAAACAAATACCAAATGCTTGATGCTGGCAGACAAGTGTTTTTAGAGGGTAGGTTCCTTACAAATATTATTAAAGAATATTTATCATGAAGATCGAAAAATTGAAAAACAAATACAGTAAAAAAGAGCTCTCCGATTCTTTTGTGTTTAGAAATAAACTTTCATTAAAAGAAAAAGGGGAAGCCACTAAGCAATTAAACGAAGCTAGAAAGGAGCTCAGAAGAGGGATTTCAGAAAAGGAAAAAACAATTGCCGATTTGCTTCAATTAAAATTTGTAATGGAAGATTATATAAATAATCCTTCGTATCGTTCCACAAAGTCATTTGCTTATTTTTTGAACCAATATACGGAGCTATTAGGAATCAGTAATAGGGTATTGGCTCATGAACTTGGGGTAAACGAAACCCTAACTAGTAGAATTTTAGGGCAAACCAGAAAGCCAACTGAAAGTTTGATTGTTCGCTTAGAAACACATTCCAATAAAACAATTCCCGCTATAACTTGGTATAAAGTTTTAGAGAAAGAAAATGAGTTTGCATTCCTTTCCAACCGCAAATTTGTACAAGAGGAAAGTAAGCATGTTCGAAAAAGATTAGCGATTTAAAATCAATGATAATAGACTTTACAGAGATTCCAAGTCCTCGAGGTCATTCAAAAGATAGGGATTCTTTTGAAAAATTTTCCCGAGATTTTTTGGAAAATCTTGGGTTTAAAGTTTTAGTAGGCCCCTCCAGGGGCCCTGATGGAGGAATAGATTTAAAAGTATTAGAAAAAACGGATAAGGGTGAGATACTTTGGCTTGTAAGTTGCAAGCACAATGCAAAATCAAAAAAGTCGGTCACACTAAATGATGAACCAAACATTAGAGATAGGGTTGAGTCATGGGATTGCGACGGATTTATGGGACTATACTCCACTATTGCGCATACCAGTTTAAATCTAAATCAAGAGCGATCAAAGAACAAACTACCATTCAAAATATTTGATAATGAATGCATAGAATCGCAAATAGTTGGTAATCCTACAATGGATAAACTATTCATGAGA